>CAZMTY010000008.1:0-54031 GCA_964569595.1 uncultured Muribaculaceae bacterium | reverse complement strand
CCCCGGCAAATTTCAAGTAAAACTTGGATTGCGCCCGGCTTTTCACTATATTTGCGGGCTTTCTAAAACCCCTGCGGTTTTGGTGCAATGGGATCCGGCAAGTGCCGGATTGAGTAACACATTTTTAACTACAGAAAAATGCAGCATTTTGAACTCAAGGGCCAGACCCGTCAGACGGGAAGCAAGGCCAAGCTCAACGCCCTCCGCAAGCAGGGCCTCATTCCCTGCAACCTCTACGGATGCGGAGTCGACAACGTAATTTTCACCATTGATGCAAAGGACCTCAAGACCCTTACCAGCACTCCCCAGTCATTCATCATTGACCTGGTAATTGACAATGCGCCCGCGCAGACTGCGGTCCTCCACGAGCTCCAGTGGCATCCCGTAAGCGACGAGTGTCTCCATGTGGACTTCCTCGCAGTAAACGATACCAAGCCCGTAAGCATCAACGTTCCCATAGAAATCACCGGACACGCAGCCGGCGTACAGCAGGGTGGCAAGTTCTACCAGTCGCTCCGCAATCTGCGCATCAGTGCCCTCATGGCAAATCTGCCTGACAAGATTTCCGTGGATATCACTCCTCTCGGACTCGACAAGAGGCTCAAGGCCGGCGATGTGGTAGTAGAGAACGCCGTTGTTCTCACCGACAAGGACACCATCGTATGCGGAGTCAAGGCTCCCCGCAAGTCAGGGTCCTCCTCCTAATCCGCCAAAGGTCTGAACCGTGGCAGAAAGAACCTACCTGGTTGCAGGTCTCGGCAACGTGGGAGCCGGTTACGCCTCGACCAGACATAATATAGGATTCATGATATTGGATGCTTGGGCTCAGGCATCCAATATCAGTTTCAGTTCCGCCAGATACGGCGACATTGCCATTGTCCGGGAAAAGGGACGGGAATTCTACCTGCTCAAGCCCTCCACCTACATGAATCTCAGCGGCAATGCCGTGCGCTACTGGATGCAGAAACTAGGACTCGGACCCGAGCAAATCATGGTGATATGCGATGACCTCAACCTCCCCTTCGGCACCCTGCGTATGCGCAAGGGCGGAAGCGACGGAGGCCACAACGGACTCAAAAACATCGCGGAACTGACCGGAACCACCCAATACCCGAGAACCCGCGTAGGCGTAGGCCACGAGTTCGGCGAAGGAGAGCAGATAAATTTCGTGCTGGGGAATTTCAGCCCGGAACAGGCTGCGGAAATCCCGGGGCTCGCCGCGAGGGTCATGGACGGCATACGCACCTGGGCATTTACAGGGATAGACAGGGCCATGAGCCAGCTGAATGTGCGGCCGCGCAAGGAACAATTATCCGAAATTTCCGGGGATTCAGGGAATTCGTTGTAAAAATTCCGGTGCCGGGCTATTTTATTCCGCTCCGGGGCATATTAATTTTTGCATACAACATATTTTTTTTATCTTGTGAATCCTTGGGCGATTTCACTCTAATTTTAACTAAAATATTGTAACAATGGAAGATCTCGTTAAGAAAATTGCTGAGAGCTATGTACTCTTCAAGGAGAATGCCGATGCGCAGGTCGTAAAAGGCAACAAAGCTGCTGGAGCAAGGGCCCGCAAGGCTGCCCTTGAACTCATGAAGGACCTCAAGGAGTTCCGCAAGGTATCTGTTGCGGAGGCAAAAAACTAATTTGAACAAACATTTTTTGTTTTTTTTGCAACGTTGGACAAAAGACCTGCATCTATGAAGTAGGTTTAGGTTTTAGTACACGTCAAGGGGTCGGTGAGCCGAGAGGTTTGCCGGCTCTTTGTTTTCTCGTAATTATTCGCTAATATGCAAGCCCAACAAGCCTGAAAATGATTAGCACCGTCTTTGCGTTTCTCTCCGTTTTCAGAATGGTCGTGATTCCCGTTCAGTTTCAGGACCAGTCATTTACGTGCACCGAACAGGAACTGGCCGAGACAGTGGCGGAGGCCCAGGATTATTTCAACCGCCAGCTCGGGGGGAGTTGTACCTTCACCTTCGACATGGCCCCGACAGTGACCCTTTCCAATGAAATTTCATATTACGGCTCCAACTACAGCGGCCGTTACGACGCTCTGTTTTACGAAGCTGTCAGGGAAGCCTGCAACCTGTCAAGCACCCTGGACTTCAGCCTGTACGACAACGACGGGGACGGATACGTGGACAATGTCTGCATCATTGCGGCAGGTCTGAGCGAAGCCGACGGGACGGATGCCTACTATATCTGGCCCCAACATTCCTATCTCAGCTACTACAGCACTACTTTCAGACTCAACGGAAAAATCATAGACAGTTACAGTGTCAGCTGCGAATTCACCTCCGATGCGGGAGAGAACCCCCGTATTGCGGGAATAGGCTTCATGTGTCATGAAATCGCCCATTCCTTCGGCCTTGTGGACCTCTACGACACCGACCAGGAAGGAAGCGGCGGCATCTCCCCCGGCCTTTACAAAACCTCGCTGATGGACTTCGGCTGCAAGAACAACGACGGCAACAGTCCCCCCAACCTCAGCGCAGTGGATTACGACATACTCGGAGAGGGCACATGCACGACCATAGAAGTGGGGGAATACACCCTCGGACCCGTTAACACGAGTATGCAGTATCTCAAGGCGGAGACCGGCACTGACGGCGAATATTTCCTCTTCGAATGCAGGGCTCCCGGGGAATTTGAGGGCAGCGACGGCGGACTGGTAATCTACCACATCGACAAATCCGACAATTCGGCAGGCTACTCCGACTACTACCGGCGCACCCTTACGGCCGCGGAACGCTGGACATACAACCAGATAAACGCCCGCCCGGACAGGATGTGCGTGGAACTTCTCCCCGCCGACTCCGAAGGCCTGGATATGAGCGGAATCTGTTTCCCCTACAACGGCAAGGACTGCTTCGGCTCGGACACGAATCCGGCATTCAGGACCTGGGACGGCAGCAGTACCGGACTCGTCCTCCTGAACATACGCCGGAACTCCGACTGCAGCGTCTCCTTCAACGTGGTGGAACCCATAGTGCTCGAGGACGTGGAAGTATTCCAGGATGCCGCCATAATCTACTGGACCATAGACTCCCTGGTCACCGGCAATCTCGGCTTCGAGATAAACTGTACGGACGGCGAGAACACTTTCAGTTTCACGGCGGACAGCGACGAGCGTTGCTTCACCATAGAGGGCCTGAGTCCCAGGACCACGTACAACTACACCGTCAGCCTCAAATTCTCGGAGGACGACATTTTCTCGGCAACTTCTTCATTCACCACAAAGGTCTACCTCAGCGGCACCTACCCCTACATCTACCTGACAGAAAAGAACAGGAACGAGGACGGCACCTTCATGTCAGGGGCCAAAATCCCCCTCAGGGTCTACAATGCCACAGGAGTAGCCGAAGTGAGGTGGTATCTCAACGGCGTGCGCATACGGACGGGGTCGGACGGATACTACACAATCACCGCCGCCGGCACCCTCAAGGCCGAGATAATCTATGAAGACGGCACTTCGGAAGTAATAATCAAAGAGATAACGCTATGAGAGCAAGAATTGCGGCAATCCTGGCCATGGCCATGCTCTTGTGCGGCTGCGACATGAGCACCCGGCGCCTCAACGCCTTCATCGAGAACGATGACATAATTCTTCAGGTGGGCAGCACCGTACATTTCCGCTATGACCCCCTGTCATGCCAGCTGTCATTCAGCCGCAGCAGGCTGCAGTTCAGGGCCCAGACCGACAACACCTCGGACTACTATTGCGTGGACTTCTCCGAAGTTCCCTCCGAACTCGGCCAGACCGTCACGGCTAACCTGACCTGGACCACGGATACCGACATACTGACAAGAAACAATCTCTCCCTCGAAGTCGTAAGAATCGAGGGAGAGAAAATCTGGCTGTGGAGCAGCTCCGGACGCGTAGGCGTGAGCTGCGTAATTCTGGAATAAACTTAGAATGAACGCGCTATGGCGATGAACTCGTCAGCCTTGAGCGCTGCGCCTCCTATGAGTCCGCCGTCGATGTCGGGCTGGGCGAAGAGTTCGGCCGCGTTTGAAGCCTTGCATGAACCTCCGTACAGGATTGAAGTCCCGGCGGCAACTTCATCGCCGAACTTCTCAGCGAGCACGGTGCGAATGAATGCATGGATTTCCTCGGCCTGCTCCGCGGTGGCGGTCTTGCCGGTTCCTATGGCCCACACGGGCTCGTAAGCGATTACGACCTTCTTCATGTCCTCAGCGCTGAAGTTGTAGAGGACGTTCTTCACCTGGGCGGAGCAGACATCGAAGTGCTTGCCTGCCTCCCTCTCCTCGAGATTCTCTCCTACGCAAAGTATCACCCCGAGTCCGGCAGCGAGGGCGAGTTTCACCTTCTCCACAAGTTTCTCGTCCGTCTCCCCGTAGTACTGGCGGCGCTCGGAATGGCCGAGTATGGTCCACTGGCAGCCTACCGCCTTCAGCATATCCACGGAAACTTCACCTGTATACGCTCCCTTCTCATGGTCGGCGCAGTTCTGGGCTGACAGTTCGACTCCTGAGCCGCTGATTGCCTTGCCTACGGCGCTGAGGTGGGTGAAAGGAGGGGCCACAATCAGTCCCACTCCCTCGGGAACGCTTGCCGCAGCCTCGGCCACAGCCTTTGCGAGTTCGACTCCATCGGGCTCTGTAGTGTTCATCTTCCAGTTGCCCGCTACGATTTTCTTTCTCATTTCAATAAAACTTATCTGATAAAAATTCTACTAACTTCCCGGTGCAATTTCAAACGGGGCAAATTTCGTCATTTTTAAGGAAAAAACGTAACTTTGCACGATTTAGCACCAAAAGTATTTCCATAGATATGAAAAATTTTGTCGAAGAACTCAGATGGCGGGGCATGATACACGATATTATGCCGGGGACGGAGGAAGAACTCATGAAGGGTCCGGCATCAGCTTACGTAGGAATAGACCCGACGGGTGACTCCCTGCACATAGGCCACCTCGTCAGCATAATGATACTCAAGCATTTCCAGGCTTGCGGCCACAAACCTTTCGCCTTGGTAGGCGGGGCCACGGGCATGATAGGCGACCCCTCGATGAAGAGCAAGGAAAGGAACCTCCTCGACGAGGAAACCCTCAACCACAACGTGGAATGTATCAAGGCCCAGCTCTCAAAGTTCCTCGACTTCAATTCCGATGCGCCCAACAAGGCAGAACTCGTGAACAACTACGACTGGCTCAAGGACTACAGTTTCATCAACTTCACCCGCGACATAGGCAAGTTGATTACAGTCAACTATATGATGAGCAAGGACTCGGTCAGGAAAAGGCTGGGCCGCGACTCTACCGAAGGCATGTCCTTCACCGAATTCACCTACCAGCTGCTCCAGGGTTATGACTTCCTCTACCTTTACACCCACCGCGGGGTAAAGCTGCAGCTCGGAGGGGCCGACCAGTGGGGCAACATCACCACAGGCACCGAACTCATACGCAGAACCTGCGGCAAGGAGGCCTACGCCCTCACCTGCCCCTTGATTACCAAGGCGGACGGAGGCAAGTTCGGCAAGACGGAGAAAGGCAATGTCTGGCTCGACCCCGAGCGCACCTCACCCTACCAGTTCTACCAGTTCTGGCTCAATGTGAGCGACGAAGACGCCGAGCGCTATATCAGGATATTCACCATGCTCGACAGGGAAACCATAGAATCGGCGATAGAGGAGCACCGCAGCTGTCCCGAGCGCAGGACACTCCAGCAGCTCCTCGCCAAAGAAGTCACCCTCATGGTCCACGGCAACGAAGGCTACGAGACCGCACTCAAGGCCAGCCGCATACTTTTCGGCAAATCCACGGCCGATGACCTGCGCAGCCTCGACGAGAAGACCTTCCTCTCGGTATTCGACGGCGTTCCCACATTCAGCCTTGACCGCAGCCGCCTCCCCATGGGGCTGTTGGACGCCCTCGCGGTAGAAACCTCCATCTTCCCCTCCAAGGGAGAGGCGCGGAAGATGATACAGCAGAACGGGCTCAGCATCAACAAGGAAAAGCGCACCGACCCCACTGCCCAACTCAGCGAAAGCGACACCCTTGACGGCAAGTACATACTGGTCCAGAAAGGAAAGAAAGACTATTACATAATCACAATCAATGGATAAACCCGCAAGCACAAGGCAGCTCAAGGTTGCCAGGGAACTCCAGCGCGACCTCGCCGAAATCATCAGAAGCAAGGGCATGGCCATGTTCGCAGGCAGTCTCGTGACCGTCAGCGAAGTCAGGGTAACTCCCGACCTAAGCATAGCCAGGGCCTTTGTCAGCATCTTCCCCTCGGCCAACACCGACACCGTGCTCGGCATACTCGAGGAGAACAAACGCGCGATAAGGGGCGAACTCGGGCGCAAGGTAGCTTCACAGCTACGCATAGTGCCCGAAATCCAGTTCCTGCCCGACAATTCGCTCGATTACGCCGAACATATTGACGAACTGCTGAAAAAATAGGGTGGATACCGGCTTCTACATAGCCCTGCGCTACCTGTTTGCCAAGAAGTCCCACAACGTCATCAACGTGATTTCGGCAATCAGCGCGGCCGGCATGGCGGTCGGTACGGCAGCCCTCGTGCTCATACTCTCGGTCTACAACGGTTTCAACGAAATCATAGAGCAGAACATCTCCGACCTTGACCCCGACATACTCGTCGCCCCCGTCACAGGCAAGCGTTTTGTCCCGGACAGCACTACCCTCGCCATACTCGAAGCCGACCCGAGGATACTCAGTCTGTCCTGCATCCTGAAAGAAGACGTCTACATCTCCTACGGCGAGAGCCAGGGCATAGCCACGGCCATGGGTGTGGACTCCGCTTTCGTGAAGGACTCTCCCCTCGCCGCGCACGTCACTTCCGGGGAATTCAGCCTGCACAAGGGACAGCTCGAAATGGCCGCCATAGGGGTGGGACTCGCCTACGAAATGGGCATCAATCCCCGTTTTCTCGAAAAAATCCGCCTTTACTATCCCCGCAAGGGCGCCTCGGTTCCGCTCGCAGGCCTTGCTTCCTCCCTCAACGGAGTCAGCCTCATACCTTCCTGCCTGTTCAGCATCAACACCACCGTGGACGCCGGCACCGTGATTCTCCCGATTGAGGCCATGCGCCGTCTGCTGGACGAAGC
Organism: uncultured Muribaculaceae bacterium; assembly: GCA_964569595.1. GTDB lineage: Bacteria > Bacteroidota > Bacteroidia > Bacteroidales > UBA932 > Cryptobacteroides. The sequence continues at coordinate 46,931 of CAZMTY010000008.1, read as the reverse complement.
GGAAGCGGTATCGGGAATAGAAATCAGGGCCGACAGTGACGACGTGACGGGTCTGATGTCCGACCTGCGCTCCGTTCTCGGGCCCGAATTCAAGCTGCTGGACAGATACATGCAGCGACCCGCAATCTACAAGATGATGAGATACGAAAAGATGGCAATCTACTGCATACTGCTTTTCGTGGTAATCATAGTGGCATTCAATATCTTCGGTTCCCTGTCGCTGCTCAGGATAGAGAAGGCCCGCGACGTGGGGACACTCAGGGCCATGGGGGCCGGAGACAGGCTCATACGCAGGATTTTCCTGCTTGAGGGCTGGATGATTTCGCTGCTCGGACTCGCCACAGGCATGGTGGTTGGCGTGGGTGCGGCCTTTCTTCAGGAACACTTGGGAATAATCAAGATGCCTTCAGGCTTCTTTATCACCGCATATCCCTGCATACTCGAGGCGGGAGACGTGCTCCTGACCACAGTCGGCGTGGCCCTGACCGGACTGATAATCTCACTCGTGGCGGCGCTTAAACCCTGGTCCGACGGCAATTCCAAGTAAAACTTGCATTGCCCCCCGCTTCTGTGTATATTTGTCATTTGACGCCAATGGAGGAAGATAAAAAAATATATCCGCTTAAATTCTGCTCTATCAGGGATATGAGACCCTGGGGATATGAGGAGTTCAGGCTTGCCGACCTCGGCTACCGCGACACCTTCGTGCGCGAAGGCTGGCTCGCCGGCAACAGCATGGGCGAACTCATGGACACCTACCTCGACAGGATAGTCGGCGACCGGGTCTACGACTTCTACGGCAGGCAGTTCCCCGTCTGCATACGCTTCATCAAGCTCGAAGGCAGAATGCCCCTTCAGGTCCATCCCGACGATGAGACGGCCTCGCAGCGCTATGACCTGCTCGGAAAGGAAAAACTGTGGTACATACTGAAAACCGGAAAGGACGCCATGCTCGGTCTGGGCTTCCGCAAGGACTGTGACGCCGGCACCTTGTTCCAGTCATGTATGGACAACAGCGCCGCCGACCTGCTCAATCTCATCACCCCGCGTCCCGGCCAGAGTTTCCGCATCGCGGCAGGAACCCCGCACTATGCTTCGGGAGAACTCGAAATACTTGAAATTTCCGAATCCTCACCCCTCGATTTCTGCCTTTGCGGCTGGGGGGAGGAGGTCTCCGAGGAGCAGTTCGACCCGAGCCTCGAATTCAGCGATGCCCTGGACTTCATATACTACGGAGCCTACGAAGCCGACCTCGGCAAGGACGACGTGCTTTCCGCCTCCCCCCTGCTCACGGTCAAGAGGGTGGAGCTGCCGACAGCGCTCAGGCTCGAAGGCAACGGCGAGACCGATTCATTCGTAATCTACAGCTGCGTATCCGGCAGGGCCGAAGTGCAGGCTGAAATCCAGGGAGAAAGCACAAGGGCCTCCATAGGGCCCGGAGAGTCCGTGCTCGTACCCGCCGAATGCAGCAGTTTCCGCATAGTCCCCACGGACAGGGACAGCGTATTGCTTGAAACTACCAACACCCGGGTGGAGGTGGATAACTACATCGATCCCGATGTGGCGGCACAACTGCCCGAAAATGAATAAACCCACCAAAACATGAAAGGAGTCAACATATTCATGGCGCACGGCTTCGAAGATGTCGAGGCCCTCGCCACCAATGATGTCCTCCGCAGGGGAGGAATCGAAACCACTCTCGTATCCATAACCGACGAGCCCTTCGTCCAGTCCGCCCACGGAGTTACCGTAGGGGTCGAACAATTCCTCGACGAACTCGATACCACACACGAAGGCACGGACGCACGTGACGTGATGATATTTCCCGGAGGCCTGCCCGGCTCATCCAATCTCGCCGGCTGCGCCCCGCTCATCAGCCTGATGAAGGAACACTATGCTGCCGGAGGAAGCCTTGCTGCAATCTGCGCGGCACCCGGACTGGTCCTCAGCCAGCTCGACGACGTAAAGGGCCTTGAATTCACCTGCTTCGAAAGCTTCGAGGAGAAACTCCTTGCGAAGGGAGCAGTCTATAAACCCGAGCCCGCCGTACGATGCGGACGCATCATTACCGGAAGGTCAGCCGGCCATGCAGTCACCTTCGCCCTCGAGATACTCGGAGCAATAACTGACGAAGAGACAGTACGTTCCGTAAGGCACGCCTTGTACCTCGACTAAGAGATGGACAGTGTAAGAATAGACAAGTACCTCTGGGCGATAAGGGCTTTCAAGACTCGCAGCGACTCGGCGGACGCCTGCAACGGCAACAAGGTCAGGCTCAACGGAGCGACAGCAAAGGCATCCAAGGCCGTAAAGCCCGGAGACCTCATCGAAATCAGAAAGGGCCCGGCCACTATCACTTACAAGGCAATAAAACTCAGCGAGAGCCGTATGGGAGCGGCTCTCGTGCCCGAGTATGCGGAGAATCTGACCCCCGAGTCGGAAACAGCCAAGCTGCACCCGCCCAAGGAGACCATATTACTCCAGCGCGACAGGGGCGCCGGAAGACCTACCAAGAAGGACAGGCGCGAACTTGAAGAGCTCATGGGCTCCATGGACTTCTGACAATTTTAAACCAATTAAAACCAAACAACAGAGAAAATGTGCGGAATCGTAGGATACGTCGGGAAGCGTCAGGCATACCCCATACTCATCATGGGATTGTCACGGCTCGAATACCGCGGATACGACAGTGCGGGCATAGCCCTGATTAACGACAACTCCAAACTGGAGATATACAAGACCAAGGGCAAGGTCAAGAACCTCGAGGCCCTCGTCCGCGACAAGGATACGAGCGGAAACATAGGGATAGCCCACACCAGGTGGGCCACCCACGGAGAACCGAGCGACATCAACGCCCATCCCCACAGTTCCGAGAACCACAGACTTGCCATCATTCACAACGGAATCATCGAGAACTACCTCGCCCTCAAGACCGAGCTGATAAGGCAAGGCTACACTTTCACGAGCGATACCGACACGGAAGTGCTTGTCCAGCTCATACAATACATGATGGACTCACACAACATCCCGCTGGTCGACGCCGTTCCCATGGCGCTCAGGAATGTAATCGGGGCCTATGCCATAGCCATCCTGGACAAGGATGAACCAAACACGATAATAGCCGCCCGCAAGGGCAGTCCCCTCGTGATAGGCATAGGCCAAGGCGAGTATTTCCTCGGTTCAGATGCCTCCCCCATCATCGAATACACCAAGAAGGTGGTTTACCTCGAGGAGGAACAGATAGCCTATATCAAACCCGGCGAAGACCTCAAGATTACCGACCTCAAGAGCGTGGAACAGACCCCCGTGATCCGGGAACTTGAGATGAATCTGAGCGAGATAGAGAAGGGAGGCTACCCCCACTTCATGCTTAAGGAGATTTTCGAACAGCCGCGGACCCTGCGCAATTCCATGCAAGGCCGGCTGCATCCCGAAATCGGCAAGGTGAAACTTTCGGGAATCATAGACAACAGGGAGAAGATTCTGAAAGCCAAGCGTTTCATCATCTGCGCCTGCGGCACCTCATGGCACGCGGGAATGATAGGGAAATATATTATCGAGGAACTCACCCGCATCCCCGTGGAAGTGGAATATGCCTCCGAGTTCAGGTACCGCAGACCCGTCATCCTCCCCGGAGACGTGGTGATAGCGATTTCCCAGTCCGGCGAGACGGCCGACACCCTCGCGGCAGTCAATCTTGCAAAGGAATCCGGTGCCTTCCTCTTCGGGATATGCAACGTGGTGGGCTCGTCTATTGCCCGCGCCACCGACACCGGCTGCTATACCCACATAGGACCCGAAATAGGAGTGGCATCGACCAAGGCCTTCACCGCCCAGGTCACCAACCTTTTCCTCATCGCACTGAGCATAGCCGAGCAGCTGGGCACGATTTCCGACGACCGCCGCTCGAAACTCGTCAAGGAACTCCAGAACATTCCTGACAAGATTGCGGAGATTCTGAAGCATGACGGGGAGATTGCCGAACTTTCCAAGACTTTCACCTACGCGCGCAACTTCCTCTATCTGGGACGCGGATACAACTATCCTGTCGCCCTCGAGGGAGCGCTGAAACTCAAGGAGATTTCGTATATCCATGCCGAGGGTTATCCGGCAGCCGAGATGAAGCACGGCCCCATAGCCCTGATAGACGAGGAAATGCCCGCAGTCGTAATCGCACCGCGCCGCGGCAACTACGACAAGATTCTCAGCAATATCCAGGAAATCAAGGCCCGCAAGGGAAGGCTTATAAGCATAGTGACCGAAGGCGACACCGACGTGAGAGACCTCTCCGATTTCTGCATAGAAATCCCCGATACGGAGGAATGCTTCGTACCCCTGCTTTCCGTGGTGCCCCTGCAGCTCATGGCCTACCATATAGCCATTGCAAAGGGCAGGGACGTTGACCAGCCGAGGAACCTCGCGAAGTCGGTTACGGTGGAATAGCCGCTACAGTAAACGTTAAGAGGGAGGGCCTCGCTCCCTACGGACGCGTGCTTCCAGGCATCCTTCTGCGAAAGACTTAAACCGTCTTATCGGTCGAGGACTCTCAATGACCTTTGATTCGGCCACATTTCTTTAAATTCAACGGTTATCCTCTTGAAAATTAAGAAGATAACCGTTGAATTATATGAATGCCGAAAGATAAACGAGAATCTATCTTCTGTTGCGTGCCAGGCTGATATAGTACAAAAGCGTGGCAAGTGAGCCTATGGCCGCTATGACATAGGTGTAGGCTGCCCACTTGAGGGCGTCCGCAGCCATGGGCCTGGTTTCAGCGTCCACGACTCCGGCCCCTTCAAGCCACTGTACCGCACGCTGGCTTGCATTGATTTCGACGGGCAGGGTCACCAGACTGAACAAGGTCGTCATCGCGAAGAGCACTATACCGAACCAAAGTAGGGCGGGGAACACATCCAGCAGGATAACTCCCAAAAGGAGGACCCACTGGACCGTGTTGTTCGCAAAGGTTACAACGGGCACGAGAGCCGAGCGGAGGCGAAGGGGGGCATAGCCCTGGGCATGCTGCAAGGCATGGCCTGTCTCGTGGGCTGCCACCGCACAAGCCGCTATTGATGCGCTTTCATAGACTCCCTTGCTCAGGTTTATAGTCTTGTCGGAAGGATTGTAATGGTCGGTCAGCCTGCCGCCGATGGACTGTACCTTCACATCAGCAACACCGTTCTGCTGTAACATCAGCCGCGCCACGTCCGCACCTGTAAGGCCATGGGGCGACGGAACGCGGGAATACTTTTCAAACCTGCTGTTAAGCATCGTCTGGACGATGTACGAAAGCACCATCACGACGATTAATATTGTCCAGATACTCATTTTCTTTATTTGTTAAAAATTTACATCAGGTACGGCGCAGGAAAAGGCGCCGGGCGTAAATATACAAAATATCGGCCACGGGACTTATACTGACAAAGTGTCCTTCTGACAAAATGTAATCCGCTAAAAATCAAAGAGGGTGACCGTCAAGCAGTCCGCTCTACGCTCACCCACGTAATTCCGCTTTCTTCCGCTATGAAAGGCGGGGAAAATTATTCTCCGAAGTATCTCTTCAGCAGGCCCTGGAATCCGGCGCCGTGACGGGCCTCGTCCTTCGCCATCTCGTGAACGGTGTCGTGGATGGCATCATATCCGAGCTGCTTTGCGCGTGAAGCAATGGCGAGTTTGCCCTCGCATGCACCGCACTCCGCCTCTGTACGCTTCTGGAGATTGGTCCTGGTATCCCAAACTATCTCCCCGAGAAGTTCGGCGAACTTGGCGGCGTGCTCGGCCTCCTCGAACGCATAGCGCTTGAAAGCCTCGGCAATCTCGGGATAGCCCTCACGCTCGGCCTGGCGGCTCATGGCGAGGTACATCCCGACCTCGGTACATTCGGCATTGAAATTGTCATGCAGGCCTTCCATGATTTCGGCGTCCTCCACCTTGCCGTCTCCGAGGTGATGCTCGCAAGCCCATACGAGCTTGCCCTCATCCTTGATTTCCACGAACTTGTCTGACTTGACATGGCACTGAGGGCACTCTGCGGGGGGATTCTCTCCCTCATGGACATAACCGCAGACCAAACATCTGAATTTCTTTTTCATAACAAAACTATTAGTGAACCAATAAAACAATACTTATGTAAATTTGAATAATTCAAAACTACAATGCAAATATAACAATTATTTTCTCCGGTGCAAGAAGTATTTTGAGAAATAATTTGAACTTTTCAGGATGCTTTCGTCCTAATGACGGACTATCCTTACGGCATTAAGCACAGGCTCCCCCTGAATTTTCCTGAAATCAATGGAAAGGCCCTGTCCGTCCTTGACTTCGACCATAAACTTCTTGATGACAGCCCGGGCCGTACCGCATTCCGCGGCAATATTGAATCCTGACAGGACTTCCGTACCATTGAGTAAAACATCGAACACACGTATTTCGGCCCCGGAATCTGCGGCATCCATTCCAAGATTGTATACCAAAGCCTCCCGGGCGTCATCGGAATCGAGTTCCGCCCAATAAAGGCAGACCGAGTATTTCCCGTCCGGGACATCGGCCCTGAATGAGCTGAGGCCACGTCTCTGGGTCTGGAAAATCGGATCCTCGTCAGTTCCGAAGATGTTGATATCCGAGCCGAGCATCGAGCCTGAATCTGCAGGCCTGCGGTAAGGCTCGCCCCCGACATAACCCCAACTGCCTGGAGCGTACTCCTGCTCGGGAATCCAGGCGAGTCCGGCAGCCCTGTCGTCGAAATATCTCGGAGAACCAAGCATGACATTCATCTGGAAGAAATCTTCCCCGGGACGTTCCGGGACAGCCTTGAAATCCACGACAAGACGGTCTGCAAGGACTGTGTCGCCATGCCCCCCGGCTTCAAGAACATTCCTGCCGTCGCTGAAAGGCACTTCGAAAAAGGCGCAGGCATCTTCCACCGGTTTCACGCCGAGGCTGCGTCCGTTGAGTCTAAGTTCCACTTTTTCGGCATTGGAGAACACAGGAACGACCTGCACACATGTCCCGTCGCTTCCGGTCATGCCTCCACGGGCTTTCCACATCCTGTTGCCTATCGCAAGGAAGGGTTCTTCACTGAGCAGGGCCCTGTAGAACAGGAAAGCATCTTTCTTTTCCCTGTCAAGGCCGAGAATTCCCTTATTGTTCACATGAGGGTTGGTATCAATACGCGGCTCGGAATAGAAGTCGTTCAGATTCCAGATGCTCGACCCGGCAATGAAAGGCCGCGCCATAATCTCTTTTATATAGTGTCTGTGGAGGATGATGCCGTATTCCTGGGAGAAATCGAAACGCTCGGGAGAATACGAATGAAGGCGCACATCCACCCCGGGGCCGTATTCGCTGACTATAAGCACCTTACCCTTATAGACTTCGTATGCCCTGTCCAAAAGTCTCTGGAACTCGTCTATATCCGGCTCGTACCAGCCCTGATAGAGATTCCAGGCGAGAATCATGGGTATTTCAGTCAGTCCGGCCTTCTCATATCGGGACGGGGCATTATGGAAAGCAATCATGGTATACCTCGACGGGTCTTCCTCTCTTATTTTGTCTTCAACGACACGGGCTACCCTTTCCGTAAAGTCATAATAGCGGGGAAGATCCACGGTATCTCCGTCCTCGTATGGCTGTCTGAGAAGAGTTTCATTCATGTAGGCCCATATAATCACACTCGGATGATTGAAATCCTGGCGAACCATTTCCACTGCCATTTCCACGCAGTTCCCAATGAATTTTTCGGATTCCGTAACGGCATTTATAACCGGAATCTCCACCGAAGCGACAATACCGAGCCTGTCGCACATGTCCAGGATTGTCGGATCCTGAGGATAATGCGAAATACGGAGGAAATTCCCGCCCATTTCTTTCAGAAGCATTACATCCTGGACATGATATTCATCCCGGAGAGCATTGCCGGAATGCAGGAAATCCTGATGCCTTGCCGTCCCCACCAACTTACGGTGCCTGCCGTTCAGGAAAAAGCCTTCCTCCGGGTCGAAACTGAACCAGCGAAGGCCGAGCGTTTCCGAGACTTCGTCGAGAAGTTTTCCGGACTTCCTGTCTATGATGCGGGTATGGACGCGATACAGATACGGGTCGTCAATGTCCCAAAGCCGCGGAGAATCTACGGTCATTTCTCCGGAAACACACTCAATTGTCTGACCCGGGGAGAGTTTCAGTGACTTCCGTGCAGAAGCGACGACTTTGCCGGAAGCATCGCGGATCTCATATTCGGCCCGGATTCCGGCAGCGTCCCCCGACATGTTCGAGACAAGGGCAGTGACCTCTACCGAGGCGGATTCACGGCTCAGCTTCGGCGTGCGCACATACACTCCTGAAGAAGCATGATCGGCTGCAGAGATGTGTACGGGATCCATGAACTCGAGATATACGTCCCTGTATATGCCTCCGAAAAAAGTGAAGTCCGCCGAGAGAGGCGGTATGTCAGGATCGTGGCCGTTGTCCACCTTCACTGATATCAGATTGTCCTTCCCGAACTCGACATACGGGGTAATATCGAAGCGGAATCGGGTATAGCCGCCGACATGACTGCCTGCCGCATGCCCGTTGACGTAAACTTCGGCCGTCTGATTGGCCCCTTCGAAATATATCATCACCCGCTGCGAGGAGAATTTTTCCGGAATGCGTACCTGCTTGCGATACCATGCCGGACCCCGGTAAAAGCCGGGTTCGTCGTCCTCCGCATCGGCCGCATTCCAGGTGTGAGGGAGATTTACGACCGACCAGCCGCAGTTGTCGGCATCCGAAACCGCCTCCTTGCTGAATTCCCAACTTTCGTTAATTGTATATGTTACCCTTGTTCCTGCATGGCAGAAATATGTACAAGCCAAAAATGCAGCTGTCAAAAATATTCTTTTCTTCATATATATACCGTTTTTCAATTATTCCCGATTATCTTGCGCCTGCCGCACCGGTCCGTGGCGGGCAGACTTTCTTTAACGCCGTCCCCGGAAGTCAGAATTCCGCCTTGAGCGCCTCTCCTGTGTATGTGACGGTTTTTTCGAGAGTTTCTCCGGAAGGCAGCAGTATCTTTACGTCGAACTTCACACTACCCGGCATGCCCTTGTAACTTCCATCCCTTGCGGAAAATTCCAGCACCCGTCCGTCATCGTCCCATGAAATGAGCACCTTGGAAAATGCCCCGTCCTCATAACGATAGGAGTCTCCTTCATCGTCATACCAGAGGAAAGTTCCGTCCGCCCCTGCATATACCCTGAGTTCGAGAAAAGAATCCGGATATTCCAAAGCCCATTGCCTGACCTCGGCAAGCGGAATTATAGAACCGGACCTGACATAAAGCGGAAGTTCATCCACTATGCTTTCCCGGACATGGGTCAAGCCGCTTCCGCACGCCTTTCCGCTTGCGAAATCGTACCAGACACCGCCGTCGGGCAGTTCAGGAAGCCAAGTACTTACCTCAGCTTCCCCGGAAACAGGAGCAAAGACAGGCCTTACCAAGAACGCAGGTCCGAACATATAGGAAACGTCGTTCCCGTAAACGCTTTTGTCGGAGGGGAAGTCCATGGGCAGAGGCCTCATCATGGTATAGCCTTCGGACGTGACCAGATACGAGAGCGAATAGATATATGGCAGGAGCCTGTAACGGAGACGGATATATTTCAATTGATTGTCGTACCATACCGAGCCGGGCTCGCCGAACTGCCATATCTCCCGTGGAATGTCCGTGCCGTGCGCCCTGAATATCGGGGTGAAAGCTCCGAACTGAAACCAGCGGGAGTAAAGTTCCTTGTAATTGTCATCGGCAAGTCCTTCAGGATAGATTCCGTCTCTTCCCGAGACATAGAAGCCTCCCGTGTCGGAAGTCCAGTAAGGTATGCCTGATACGGAGAGATTGAGACCGGCGATAAGCTGCCTGCGCATGTTGTCCCAGGTACCCGTGACATCTCCGGACCATACGGCAGCGGCATATTTCTGCTGTGAGGCGAAGGCTGAACGCGTGAAGATGAATACCCTGCGTCCGTCATCCATAGAACGGAGCCTTTCGTACAAATCCCCTATCATGACGAGAGAATAGGTGTTAAGATAGCGGTGGAAACTGCCGAGATAAGTATTTCCTGCGGATTTAGTACGTTCCTCCTGCTTCTCACGGGTGAAACCGTCACGGAAGGAAGGTTCCGTAGCATCCATCCACCAGGCATCCACTCCTTTGTCGTAAAGCCCGTCTTTAAAATATTTCCAGAAAATATCCCTCGCTGTCGGATTGTAGGCATCGAATACCTTGTATCCGGCCCAGGTCCTCTCGTCGAACAGGACGCCTGCCGAGTCCAATGCGCTGAAGACCTCTGTATTCGGACCGAATCCGGGCCATACCGACAGCATGAAATGCACATTGTAGCGGGAATGCAGTCTCTCTATGGCCTGTGAAGGATAGGGAAAGGTTTCCGGCCAGAATTCAAGGGCGTTCCACCGGGACTTGTCGCCCCAATATTCCCAGTCCTGCACGATATTGTCAAGCGGAATCCCGCGCTTCCTGTATTCTTGCACGACAGATTCCAATTCCTCGAAAGACCGGTATCTCTCGCGCGACTGCCAGAATCCGTAGGCCCATTTGCCGAACATCGGGACTTCGCCTGTCAGCCTGCGGTAAGCCGCCACCGTCCCGTCCATGTCTTTTCCCCATACGAAGTAATAGTCGGAGGCGTCACCGACCTCAGACCGGAACGTGAAGACAGTGCCGTCGTCATCGAAAACCGTTGCGGAGTAATTGTCCCACAATATTCCGTAGCCTTCGGTAGAAACGAGAAAGGGATTCACTATATCCATGTTGGCCTGAGTCATACGGATCGAATGTCCACGATAGTTCATGATACCGTCCTGATACTGTCCGAGTCCGTAGAGGGCTTCATCGCTGCCGGAAGTGCGGAAAGACTGGGCGACTTCAAGGCACTCCTCCCCTCCCGCCTCTGACGGGACAAGGCTCCTGCCGGCCTCCGAAAGTATGACTTTGCCGCTCGACGGATCCCTGAAAACGAATACCGAGGAATCCTTGTAAAACACAGCCTCAAGGCTTTCGGTGCGGAAAATGATTTCCGATGCTGTCTCACGGCACTTGTACCCGGAATAAGGCTGAATGTCAGTCACGAGCCTGCGTGTGACGAGGGTGTCTCCTTCAGGGACAACCTGGACGTGTACTATGTCAGGAGCCACGAAAGAGAGATTGTAGCGCAGGTACCCGTCTGTAAATGTCGATATGCCATCAATTTTAGTGACGGATGTCGTGCAGGAGCAGGCAAGCATGGCTCCGGCGATGTATGGCAAGACGGATTTCATCATTTGGCTTTTATTGCAAATCATATATTGTGTATTCCACGGCTATGTCCCTTACCTGCACCCCGTCGCTGAAAAAGAAAGCAGGAGAGCCTTCCCTGTAGGCAATATTTTCCGGGAAAAGTTCGATTTTCGCCCGTTTCCACATTCCCGAGCCGTCTGTACGGAGTTTGCCGACCACAGCGAATTGCTCCGCCGGCTGCCTGTCGGTAGAGGAGCGCACGAAAAGGTATTCGCGGCCGTCGTCTTTGTATTCGAAAGTAATGTATCCGGTATAATAGCGGGTTCCGAGCCTTTCAACAAGGCTTTCATCCAATACCACCGGTGCCTGCAGGCTGTCCGCCCTGACGGTCTCGCCCCTTAGCCTTCCGGACAATGATTCCGCGCACTTACGGGCTTCCGAGAGAAGTTTGCCTGCTTTCCTGTAGCGGCCGTCGGCGATAGCCCGGGCTGCCTTGTCGAGGATTCCCCCGCAATCATCCACGGAAGAAAGAAAGGCATCCGGCGCAGACTTTGAAACACTCTCGCCGCACGATCTGAGGAATGCCGCCGTTTTCCTGAGCCTGAAAAGCTCCAATGGAAGGGCAATGCCTCCCGAGTCGCATTTTTCCTCCTTGAACATCGATGCGTATCTGAGGGTCGTGCGAAGTTCACGGTCACCGTTCTCCATTGTCGGCTCTATCTCGTGCCCTTCCGTATAATCGCTCCATGAAGCGATGAATATCATGTCAAGGCTGTCCTTGCTTTCCATACAGAATTTCCACATATCCTCGTATGTGGCCCCTCCGTTTCTCGGAATATGGTAGAAATGACCCCGGCCCCAGCCCGCGCATCCGCGATTGTCCATGCCCGGCATGACGAAACCCGACTTGACGATGTAAGCGGGATCATCGCTGAGCCAAATGGAATCCCGGAACGGCTTCATGAACTCTATCAGGTCTTCAGGAAGGGCATAATTGTCCCACAGGGGATAGTTTTCATCCATGGGGCGGACGCGGGCGGGAAGCCATGCTGTAGGTATCTCACCTATGGCTTTCCAGCTGTCATTCACGTCGCTGTGCGTGACAGGGATGTATTTCCCGTCTTCAAGCCTGCCCCAGTCCGCCCAGCGCAAGAGTACGGCCGGACGTTCCATTCCCTCGGGATATTCTATACGGGACAGGACGCTCTTGTATTCTTCCACGGATGCGCCCGCTCCCGAAGCACCGGCCCCGAAGCGGTAAAATACCGGTCTTCCGTTCACGGAAGGTGCAGTGCTGCCCGTGAATACGCTGTCTATCAGATACTGGTAGCACTTCACCATGTAGTCCGTCTTTTTCTCCCGGGTATCGATTTCGGGATATATTTTGGTAATCCAATCATAATACAGCCAGGCCTCGCACCAGTTCACGCCAATTTCGAAGCCGTATTCAGCGGCGACTTTCTGCATGGCCCTGAGCAGCACATCATTTTCGTGCGGCAGAAAACCCCACTCTATGAAGAAGCCGTCGATGCCGGCGGCCTTGGCGGAAAGTATCTGGTATTCGATGTAGTCCTCGTCGAGATTGGACTGCATACCGACTTGGGGATAGGCTTGCGCAGCTATGATGTGCCTTCCGCTGCTGTCGATAAGATCAGCATTGTAGCACAGAGTCTTGCGGCCGGTCGCGGACTGATATGTGTCAGCGAACATTTCCCAGCGGCCGAGTTTGCCGTCATGGCGGCGGGTGTAACGGACTCCGTGGTAGTCGGCATAGACCTTCTTCCCGTTGCCGGAGGCATAATTGTCCCGAGAACAGGAAAGCACGACGGCTGCCGAAGCCATTGCGACAGCCGTCACGAGATATTTCAGAGAATTTCGCATTGAGATTGTCAGTAGATCAAATCATGGACATCAGGATAACTGAAAGTGTTGTCAAGCCACCATCTGCCCTTGTAGATCCTCGTTCCGGGCAGATAGAACAGAAATTGTCCGGACTCGTCCACCAGGCCTTCCGCCCACCATTCTTCGGTAGGCTTGAGCATGATGATACCGTCAGGGCCGTCGCATACACTTTTTATATTCGAAACAGAGTATGCCTTTTCGCATACCGGGGCATCAGGATCAGAAACGTTTACTCTGTAGACTGCCGAAGCTGTCGAAAGCCACAATTCGTCCTGCCCGTCGTAAACAGGAAAAAGATCGTGGCCTCCGCTATCATTCTCGAAGGTGTAGATCTGCTTCATATTCACGAGAGAGGGATTTTCCCTGTCGCCGTTGTAGTCAAAGCGGAACAAGGCCGTGCGCACGGGACCCGAATCCGGACTGTTACCCGTCAGGAAAAGGCACTCGCGGCTGCGGTCCCACACCACATTGTGGGCATTCCCGAGTGATGCGGCCCAAATTGGCTCACCAAGAACTTTTACGGTATCGGTCACGAACAGGCAGATGTCTCCGTAACGGGATTCCGCCGTCACGATGTTGCCGTCAGGAAGGATTTCCGCCGAATGAGGATTGGGGAAGTCCCCGCATTTCGCGTAGAACATCAGCTTGCTGTCCGAGATACGTATCAGGGCTACCGCCCCGCCGGATGCCGTCATCAGGACATAACGTCCGTTATAAACGGGCTTGACTTCACTCGGATTCACGAACCATTCGCACTGCTCATCCGAAAGGCCTGCGGAGCGGGGCGTCCACTTCCATACATCGACATTGGTCTCGGCATTTACTATGACCACGGCCGTATCGGCCTGCTCGGCCAGAACGTATGCCTTGTCCGGAATCCTGACGGCAGCTGCCGGTTCCGTATCCGGAGTTCCGATCTTCCCGGTGCATGACGCAGCCAATATAGCCACGGCAAGCAGGGGGCACAATATCATTGACTTTTTCATTTTCCGCTTCTCCATTCAGCTTTACCGGTCAGCGCGTCGCAAACGTGACTGTCATTTTTGAAGAAAAGCTCTCTCCGACTGAAGCCGTATGGGCACCGGTACCCGGCCAGCGCCTGTAATATTTGGCGTAATTCTGCGTGTCCCAGATGAACATGCGGCCGCTGCTGTCATCGGCTCCGGAGACAATGTTCGCCTTTACGTGTACTTCGATAGCATTATCCCCGCTCCATGCCGTGTATTCGCATTTTCCGACACCACTGAGACGGTTACCTCCGGAACGGTCGAAAGTCACGACCTCCATATCCTCGTTGTAACCCATTTCCGCTACGGCCGTTCCTACGCAGCATATTCCGAAATACCAGTAGAAATCTATCTCGTCTCGCATGACGATAGTGTTTTCGGTAACATAGCCGGAATCACCGAAGGTGGTGGTCTTAAGGTGATCGGCTACGACATGGTGATCCGACTCCACGGCCTGCCCGCCGACATTCAGGGCAGTCTTGTGCAGAGTGGATTTCTGCACATAGCTGAACTCGTCACAGCCCCGCCAGCCGAAAGATTCCGAAAGATCGGCATCCGTCAGGGCCTCACCGTCGATATAGAAAACGACACCGCAACCTTCCTCGAGGTCGATGCGTTCATCACCGTGGAAGCCTCCGGTAAAATCATCGGTGTCGATGTGGCCCGAAGTGCCGTAGTTTTCACCATAATCTTTCAGGACACTCTCACTTTCTCCGTCGGTCATGATTTTGTCGAGGATGTTCTCCATTTCACCGGTCTGTTCGTCGTAGCGGGCTTCGTAAGCCCAGTCGATACGCCAGAGATCCTTGTATTCCATGGCAGAATGATCTTTATAGTGCCTGAGCCTGAAAACGTACCAGATATATTTCTTGTATTCGTCCCTGACCGCGACGTTGAAATATTCGTTTCCGGAATCCGATTTCTCGAAGCGGACCATGCACGCGGCTGCCTCCGATAATATTTCCTGCTGCTCCTGATTGTCGTTGCAGGAGCAGCAGGTTATCATGACAGCAATGAATAGGGTATATAAAATACGCATTGCCGTAAATGTTACTTGGAAGTTATTAAAACTTCTTCATGATGCTACCTGTTGTCAGTGTCCACAATACAGCGTACGGACATCAGGCAATTTAAATTGTTGGATCCGAGTCTTACAACTTCAGGCTCGTCGGAATAAGCAGGCGAGGCCCAGAAAAGTGTCTGACCCTGCTCGTCGCCCGCGACATTCGTCCAAAGCCAACCGCGATTGGAATTTCCGGCGAACTGCATGTTCATGGGGCGGCCGTTGGCGTAATGGGTACCTGTAACATATCCGTTATTATAAAGCAGTACGCCATTTACAGTAACCCAATATGCATTGGCAGTTTCACTGTTAAATGAAGGCGTGCCATTTGCCAAGGCAGTCATGGCAGGAACTGTCGCCACCTTCCAGCCTTTCGGACATGGATCATATATAGTCTTGGACCCGTCTTCTTCGGCGTCGGAAGTACCCCAGAAATCAGAAATCGAAGTCGTACACCAGCTCGTGACGCTTGAGTCTTCGCTATAGATATATCCCACGGTAGAAACGGACGTTTCAAGTGAAAGCGGACCATACACTGTAGGCACATTTCCTTGGGACTCAGCCGTGTCTAAAGACCAGTAAGTCGTCCAATATACAGGATAAGGACGTCCCCACTGATAAAGCAGGTTCATCGCATACATAGGATAACCTCCTGTAGTCCAGGCCGTATTGGTCGTAGGCTGGCCCAGATCCATTGGTGCGAACTGGTATGATCCGACCGTAACAGGATCAAGGGTTGTACCATCTGCCGCAACGTTCCAGAATGACCAGGCCCAAAGTATATTGCCGTTTTTCTTCATTACAAGGATAGGAGCACCTGCGACAGTCTCATTGTTCTTGACGGTCACGGTATAATTATCAGGATCATGTGTAATGGAGAAAGAACTTTCGCCAAGAGTGATTCCTGTCTCCGTGAAATATTGGTTTCTCGGTGTATAAAGAGAACCGTCATACGTCTTTGTGAACCATTCGAATGTAACGTTTTCAGGAATCAGGTCATCAGTGATGACAGAACGGTCTCCACGGATACGGTAGTCGATGGTTACCTCATCAGGAATGTCGGAATTAGGTGAATATATTCCACCGGTATAGGTGTTTCCACTCTTGCACTGGATGATGAAGGTATTGGCCTGGCCGTATGCATAAGCCATTCCCGGAAGGAGACGGGTGTCATCGCTGCAATACCATTCCTCACTTGTAATATCGCTGATTGTGAAATTGGAAAGATCCACTACAGTAGTCTGACCGGCCTCGAACACCAAATCAGAGATCTTGAATGTAAGGGTCTGCGCAGTACCGTCATCACCGGTCAGGTCTACCATTACATTCAACTCCTCGCCCGTGAAATCAGCAGGGAAAAGGGTCACCGGAATGCTCTGTACGGTCCCTGATGCAAGAGCCTCGGGGGCGGTAACAGTCACTCCCACAGAAATGGAAGTGTTCTGGTCAGCAGGCTGTAGTTCAATGTCAGAGCCGGCATTGATGATATACATGCCGGCAATTGCAATACTTGCGGAATTCTGGATAGAGACCTTGTCAATTGTGGCTCCTGTATATTCAGACATGGAAGTCCCGATGCGCACCTCGGCTACTGCAGTCACAGGAGTCAGCTCAAAACCGAATGTGGCATCAGTACCCGGAGTGCCTGTAGCATATCCGGCTGCAATATAATCAGCCGCTTCACCCGGAGCGGCAATCGTCTGGTCACTGAGAGTAAGATTTGAGAATCTTTCGGAAGTGTAAAGTGCCGTTGAAGTGTACGGATAAAGAAGGGCGAGTTTGTTCTCACCGGCGATAAGATCAATGCCGGGAGTTGTAAAAGTAGCTGTTGCCTGCCCGACACCATCTTCTATAGAACATTGTGCGTTCTGGATTCTGACACCGTCAGTAGCGGAAAAGAGACTGAGTCCAGCCCCGGCTTTCCATGTAAAGCCGTCTGCAGACACGGTACCTTCGAGGGTATAGCTTGTTCCCGCCTCCGGAGTGGAGCCGTCAACATTTTCTTTTTCCTGGCATGCAACGATGCCGACTGAAAGAATTGTCAATAATGCAAAATAACGTTTCATTTCTTTATTGATTGAAAGTTGTTTTATGAATAAATGATTACCAGCCGTAGTTCTGTGTGAGATTTTGGTTCACGCCTATCTGTTCTTCGGAAATAGGAAGCCATATCTTAT
This sequence comes from uncultured Muribaculaceae bacterium, assembly GCA_964569595.1. Lineage (GTDB taxonomy): Bacteria > Bacteroidota > Bacteroidia > Bacteroidales > UBA932 > Cryptobacteroides. The sequence continues at coordinate 29,510 of CAZMTY010000008.1, read as the reverse complement.
GTTCCTGCCAGTTCCCTACGAGAGTAGGAATACCGATCCTGAGGTAAGCATCCGAAGGGAATGTGAAATATGCGTCAGGCCAGCTTTCTGCTTCCGGTATAACCTTGGCCACATCGGACTTGTCTACTGCTTCCGTATTCAGGCTTGAGATTTTTTCGGTAATCTGGTTGAAACGGATAAGATCCCATTTACGCGAAAACTCGAATACAAGTTCCCTCTGACGGCTCTCAAGGAGTTCTTCCGTGAAATCGTCCCTCCGATAGTAGGTCATCAGCTCGTCACAAAGACTTTCGTCATTGCCACAGGCTCTGAGAAGCACTTTCCTCAGATATTCGCGAGCCGTAGTTTCATTCCTGTCCGGTCCCAGAGCAAGAGCCTCGGCATACATCAGGTAGACATCAGCCAGACGCATGAGAGGAAACGAAAGCGCATGCTGGTTGTAAGTACGCTGGATCTGGTCAATGCTGCACAGCCTGAACTTCCCGGGGCATACCTGTATGCCGGTTGTAGCAAGGTAGGTCTGCGAGTCACTGTCATAAAGAGGGCTGTCTGTCTGTACGTAACCGCCAGCCCCGTCATCAATCGGATTCCCGTTGCTATCCAATTCATTGACCTGCGTGCGCGGAGGATCAGGATTATAGTAGGTATAACCGTCCACGGTGATTTCTGTTTTGCCGTCCGACAAACGTCCGGTCATATTGTGGTCACGGCGCGGGTCTTTATTGCTGTATGTATAGAAAGCACGCGGAGTCGGCACGAAACGTCCGCCCCAAACTGTAGGCGAATCGGCGTTGCAGGTAGGAGACGGAAGATAGAAACTGTTCGGCCAGTATCCTTCAGCCCCTGAAAGCGGGAGTTCGGCAAGGAAAAGGCATTCCTCATACTGTTGGCTCTTGGTGGTCTCGCGGAAAAGATTCGTGTAGTCGTCAATAAGGACGTACGAGGAATTGTTGATGATGTCCTCGCAGACTTCCTTTGACCTTCTGTACATGGCTTCGGCATCTACGAATTCAAAACTGTTCAGACCTTCAGGACCTTCCAATCCCACGCTTACATTGTTGTTCCTGCAAGCCGCAAGGTAGTTGCATATACGTGCTATGTAGGCAGCCGCAGTGTACCTGTTCGCTGACGATGTCTGTAACACGCCCGTGGTGTTCAGCGTTTCGTACGCATGTTCCAGATCGGAAAGGATATACTCATATACGGCCTCCAATGCAGACCTGGGCTCCTGCCCGGTGGATTCGTGGCTTTCAACGATAGGGATACCGCCGAAGTTCCATGCAAGGTGATAATAGAAGAATGCCCGCAGAAAACGTGCTTCAGCGATATACTGCTCTTTCACGGACTCGTCCATATCCACGCCGTCGATATAGTACAGGAGAGTGTTACATCTGGCTATACCGGCATACTGTACCTTCCAGAAATCCCTTACACACTGGGTACTTTCGTTGTAATTGGCCCAGAGCATTTCAAGACCTTCGTTGGAAGATGATGATTGGGCCACCATGTCGTCGGACGGCGCATTCATGATATAAAGCAGCCCCTGGGCATAACTGCCCCTCTGCATAGTGCCGGCTCCCGGAATACTGTTGGTATTGATGGTCTCATAGCATGAAATGAGTGCCATTCTCATGGACGTCTCGGAATTGTAGAAATTCTCGGGAGAAGTCTGGGAGTACGGGTACTGGTCAAGAAACTTGGCATTCTCGCAGGAAACTGACATGAGCACCGCGGCCGATGCGAATATGATATATGTCAAAGTCTTTCTCATTTCTTGAAAATTTAAATTTCTCCTTGTTTCAGAAAGTCAGATTAACACTCAAAGTGAATGATCTTGCCTTAGGATAAGACATTCTGTCGAATCCCGTAAACAGAGGGTTGGACGTACTGACATCCGGATCCATTCCGCTGTACTTGGTCAGGACAAAAAGGTTATCTGCACTGAGATTGACCTTGACGGCAGAAAAGCCGGCCTTCTTCAACTTGGGACTTTCGAAGGTGTAGCCCAGGGAGAGCGTCTTGAATCTGATGTAACTTCCGTCCTCCACATAATAAGACGATACCCAGGTATTCGTCTGGTTCTGGAGACGTGAATATGTATTGGATGCATTTTCAGGTGTCCACCTGCCATACCAGGCTTCGGCACGCAGATTATTGAATTGCGTATTTCCACTCTGACCGGATTCCGAGCAGAGTTTGAACTCATTCAGAATATCCCTTCCATACACTCCCTCGAAGAAAATGGTGAGTTCAAAATTCTTGTAAGTAAAGGTATTGCCGAATCCCATGGTAAAGTCCGGATTGGAGTCGCTTATCACGGTCTTATCCGCCGTGGTGACTTCTCCGTCTCCGTCCAAATCCTTGTATTTGCGGTCTCCCGGTTGTACGTTCACGGAGTTGATTGAAACCACGCCATCCTTGAGTACGAATGTAAAGTCACTCAAATTATCGGAAGTGACCACGTCTTGAGGATTCTCGTAGGCCACACCGGACCGGTCATAGGCAATGAAATCCCAGAGTTGGTAGTTGCCGTCAGCCACATAGCCATAGCCGACACCAATAGGATAGCCGACTATGATTCTGGAAATATCACTGGACATCTGTCCGTTTGCTATGTTCACGCTCGTGTATTCGATGCCTCCGATGTCGAGGACCTTGTTACGGGGCAGATCAAAGGTGATGCTGGACGACCATGAGAAGTCCCTTGTCTGGATATTGTAGGTGTTCAGGCTTATTTCGATACCCTTGTTCTCTACACGTCCGAGATTCTGCCACTGCTCCACATATCCGGTCTGGGCCGACAAAGTGGCGCGGTACAGCATATTGCGGGTGTCTTTGTAGTAGGCATCGGCCATGAGGTTGATCCTGTTATTCAAGACGCTGAGGTCAAAACCAAGGTCGTACTGGATTGTCGTCTCCCATTTAAGGTTGGAGTTGGCCGAACTGCTCGGAGCCATACCCATGACTTCCGAACCGTTCACAGCATAGTAATTGGTGGTCATCAGGGACATGGTTGCGTAATTTGAGATACGGTCGTTGCCGGATGCTCCCACACTGAATCTCAATTTGAACTGGTCCAACCAATTCTGACTCGCCATGAAAGGTTCCTCGGAAAGCCTCCACGCGAGGGCTACGGAAGGGAAATAACCCACCCTGCTGCCGGCAGCGAACTTTGACGAGCCGTCAGCACGCATATTGAAGGATACATAGTAACGTTGGTCGTAGTTGTACTCGGCACGTCCGAATGTGGACATCATAGTACTCATGCTGACACTTTCTTCAGGAGCCACTTGTATGCCGCCTTTGCTCAGATCGAAGACACCGGTGGAAGCATCGGTGAAGTCGTATGCCGCTATGGTAAGATATTCATTGGAATAGGCACTCATTTCCACACCGATCATGGCGGTGAAATTGTGTTTTTCCTTGAATTGTTTCTTATAGGTAAGGGTAGCGGAAGTGTTCCACCCGTAGGTATCCACGGACTTGATACGTCCGTACCCGTTCCTTGAATATCCCCAAAGACTGTTCGCGGAATAGTACTCCATTCCTTTGGAATTTGAAATGTTGCCGGAAGCCTGTGCAGAGAATGTCAAGCCGTCGATTATCTCCCAATCAAGATAGGCGTTTCCTGCTACGCGTGAATAGACGGTCTTCTTGTAGGTCTCATCATTGACGCAGTCCATAAGCGAATAGGATCCCATATTGTCGGTATCGCTGGTCGTATAGTAGTCTATAGGACGGCGGAGGTAAATGAGCTGGATAAGACCATTATAACCGAGCTCGCCTCCTCCGGAAGCCACGGCTCCGTTGGAGATCGTGCGCCCGAAATTGACGGAGGCCCCGACTTTCACCTTATCGCTGATATTGTGGTCGACTTTGATGCGTCCGGTATAACGCTGGTAGTCATTGTTAATCACCAGACCCTCCTGATCAAGGTATCCTACACTCAGCATGAGCCGGGTCCTGTTATTGACGACGGAGTTTACCGAAACGTTGTAGTCCTGTGTTATGGCAGTCCTGTAAAGCAGTTTCTGCCAGTCAAAATATTCATATCCGCTCACATCCATTGGCGCATCGGCCTCACCGTCGCCGTCAGTGTCCATACCGAAACTGGACCAGCCATAATCGCCTCTGTTGAAACGATAGTCCACATATTCTTGCGCATTAAGCATTTGGATATATTTCGGCACTTGGGACACTCCAAGCGAGGCATTGAAATTGACCACAGTCCTGTCCATACCGGAGAGTCCGCTCTTGGTGGTGATAATGATAACGCCGTTTGCACCCCGGGCACCGTAAATCGCAGTGGCAGTCGCATCCTTCAGAATCTCAATAGACTCAATGTCATTAGGGTTAATGAAAGACATAGGGTCGAATGTGCCGCTACCCGTTGAAGAGGTAGTGGCGATCTCGTCGGAGGAGATGTCCATCTGCATGCCGTCAATGACAAACAGAGGGGTGGTTCCGGCATTTATGGAGTTGTTCCCCCGGATTTTGATGCTGAATCCCGCCCCCGGCTCTCCGGACTGAGAAGTAATGCTAAGACCGGCAACATGACCCTGCAGGGCACCCAATACATTCCTGCTACCTGTCTTGGCAATCTCCTCGGACTTGAAAGAACTGACGGATCCGGTGAGGTCAGCCCTTGAAAGAGTACCGTAACCTATCACGACAGCATCCTCGAGCAAGAGATTGTCTGTAACAAGCCGGATATTAATCTCTCTCTGATTGGTCACTTCGACTTCCTGAGAAATCATTCCGACAGACGAGAACTGAAGAATTTCGCCCGGCATCCTCGGTATACTGTATCTGCCGTCCAGATCAGTCACGACTCCTATCGTGGTACCCTTATACGTGACTCCGGCACCTATCATAGGTTCCCCAGTATCATCAGTCACTGTCCCGGTCACGACATCCTGCCCCAAAGCAGGCAGGGCAAGTGCCAGGACGGCGGCCGACAACATCAGCTTTTTAAAAATTTTCATGATTTTTCAGTCAAATTTTGAATTATGTTCAATTGAAATTTATATCGGTAACTTCCGTCCGATAGTTGAAGTTGTCAAAAGACACATCGGCGATGCCGTCAGTGTCATCAATGCCCGTCATTCAAACGAATATTCCACGTATTCGAGGTTGTAGGTAAACTGTTCAGCTCTCGAATAGTACATTGTCGGGTCGAAGAAAGTCTCGATATTGTCCGCAGTGATTTCAGTCCCTTCCTGACAGACATTGTCGAAGACTACATTCAAGATTTTGTGGGTCTCGTCATATCCGAAGAGGAAATTCCCCTTTTCAGGCGCTTGTACAATGTCGATATTCCTGAGAGTGATGCCGTCCATGGTTCCCGGAGAATACTCGATTGCATTGTTGTTTTCGTCATTTCCGAGATTGCCGATATAGGAGTGCCTGATATCTATGTGAATACCATACTCCTTGCAATCTTCAAGTACAATGTTTTCGAAAAGAATATCGCTGATGTGGCCTCCGGCGCAATGATGTACGCTCAGTCCGCCCCTGTTCAGAGTATTTGAGGGATTTCCCGCACTGTGGATGCTGACGCAATTTCTGTAGGTAACACCCGATATGTCATAGTCGGTTTCACCGCCTATGATGAAAGAATTTCCGCTCCTGTAGTTCCAGGCGATGCAGTCTTCGAAGAGGATGTTGTCCACAACGCCTTTGTACGCCCATTTGCGAGACTTGACGCAGAACACGTCGTCGTGGGCATAACCGAAACAATCAGTGACCGTTGCGTTCCGGCAACCGAGAAGGTCGAGGGCATCGTTTTCGCATCCTGAGGAATTTTCCGTATTGTAGACCGCCACGACCTTGTAGTTGTTAATATCGATATTATTCCCTGCCGCGATGAACGTGCTCCAGTTTATATCGTTTATGAGCAGCAGTCCGTCGATAGTGAGATTCTCCACTTCGTTTAACTGTATGCCCCTCCCGCTGAGTCCTCTCGCGTCAAGTATGCCATAGCCTCCAATAGTCAGGTCGGATGCACCGTCAGAGCAGGTAATACGGCCATAGACCACGGCACCGCCCTCGATGTAGACTGTCTGTCCGGATTTCATCACTATACTGCCGATGTTGGTCACCGTACCTGCCTTGTAGTACGTGACGTCGGAGTCGGATTCGGACGGCTTGCCGGTCTCGACAGGATTTACGAAGACGAAAAGATCGCAGTCTTCACTGCCGTTGATTTCTATGACAGCCTTGTCTCCCGGACTGAGATAAAGCTGTACAATGTCATTTACGACCTGATACTTGTAGTTTTTCGATTTCGGCAGGACTTCGGCTTCGGTAATTTTCTCGAAGTTCGAACTTACCTCCACCAGGACTTCGCCGGAGCATCCGAATGTGGTGATCTGGTGCTCGACAGTAGGTATGACGAAAGAATCCTCACCGTTTACTCTGACCGTATAATATTGGGAAGGTATTACCGCGTTGGAATACTGATATAATTCTACTTCAGCATCGGTAATGTCCCAGGTATATGAGTCTTCCTTCCCCCCATCAGCGTCGGAACAGCTTGTCGAAGCCAGGACAAACAATGCTGCCGCAACTGTCTGTAATGTTGATTTGAAGAATTCTGCTAACATTGGTTATTATTATGTGTTATTTCCCAACGCGTGTACGGACACTAATTTATTTTGGATGTTTTTCGTACGCGTTCTCGGTTCTTCCGAATTTAGGAATAAAATACTTATCCACAAAGCCTTCCGGAAAAAATTCCGTAAGGCACAGCATTTTATTGCTTGTATCTGTCTCGGAAACGAACGTATCGGTAACAAGCGCCTGAAACAGATGATAACGGCCGGAAATTGTGCAAACTTCAAAATGAAGTCAGTTTCCAACTCCATGAATACGCGGACAGATTCAAAAAAATTATTTTAGGTATAATATCGCATAATCATTTTGAGAAATAATTTGCCTATCTTCGGAAAGATTGATAACACAGTATGAAGAACGCGTTTCTAACCGCCATCTGCGCTGCGTCTGTTCTCGCAATGGCCGCCTGCACTTCGTCCCCCGGGCAGGCACACCTACCGGCACCGCATCTTGAAAAGAGGGGGAACGTCACCCAGCTGATAGTTGAAGGAGAGCCCTATCTGGCCCTTGCCTGCGAACTCGGCAATTCATCTTCATCCAGCCGCGAATACATGTCGGAATACTGGCCCAAACTCAGGGAGTCCGGCGTCAATACCGTGCTTGCAGTCGTAAGCTGGGAGCAGGTAGAGCCAGTGGAAGGACAATTCGACTTCACCGTAGTGGACGACCTGATAGCCGACGCCAGGGCCAATGACCTGAAACTCATGCTCCTGTGGTTCGGCAGCTGGAAGAACGGCATGAGCAGTTACCACCCCGTCTGGGTAAAGACGGACGGCGAAAGGTTCCCTCTCGCACAGACACCCGACGGCAAGGATCTGCCTATACTCAGCACACTTGGCGAGGCCACCTGCGAGGCGGATGCCAAGGCCTTCGCCGCAATGATGAAGCACGTCAAGGAAGTTGACGCAGCCGAACAGACAGTAATAATGATACAAATGGAGAACGAGGTAGGGCTTCACGGCCATCCCCGTGACTGGTCTCCGGCCGCCAATGCCGCATTCGCCGGGCAGGTTCCCGCAGAACTGACAGACTACCTTGCCGTCAACAGGGACAAACTGCTGCCCGAGACCCTCGAAGCGTGGAGCAGAGGAGGCTTCAGGACTTCAGGCACCTGGGAGGAGGTTTTCGGCAAGGGTGACCGCACCGACGAAATCTTCATGGCATGGAACTACGCCTCGTTCATGAACAAGGTGACGGAAGCCGGCAAGGCCGAATACGATATTCCCGTGTTCGTCAACGCCTGGATAGTGCAGCCCGAGGACGTAAGGCCCGGAAACTATCCTTCCGGCGGTCCCCAGGCCCAGAATCATGATATATGGAGGGCTGCCGCTCCCGCTATAGACATGCTCTCACCCGACATCTACCTCCCGGACTTCCCCGCCCTCCTGGCCCTCTACTCGCGTTCCGGAAATCCCGTATTCGTACCCGAATCAGTTGCAGGCCAGAACGGTGCAGCGAATGCCGCACTCGCGATAGGAGAGTTCGGAGCGATAGGATACTCCCCCTTCGGCTTCGAGAATTTTGCGCTTGAGAGCAACAACGACACTTTCAACGCCTTCTACCGCCTGGCGGATTCCGCTGCTCCCCTCATCCTCAACGCACAGGCCAAAGGCGAGATACGCGCAGCCTGGGTCAAGGGCTCCAACCCTCAGGTACTCAAGCAGTCAGTCACTCTCGGTGACTATATCATAGAGGCGGAACTCGTGTCGAGCGGAAGGCGCAACGGGGGCGCACCCCAGCTTACCGGAGGCACCTACTCCCCTGATGCTGTGGGCTACACGATAGTCATACGCCTGTCCGACAATGAATATCTCTTCCTCGGTTCCAACGTGCGCATAACCTTCAGGCCCGCCGACGGCGCAGGCACTGTCGGTCTCGCTAAGGTTACGGAAGGCCAATTCAGGGACGGCGAATGGGTGGAAGGCAGGTGGCTCAACGGCGACCAGATTCAGCTCCGCTACGACGTACTCTACGCAATCAACGAGGGATATTCCGGCCAGGGTCTGAATTTCGGCAGGCCGGAGCCCGGATTCATCAAGGTCGAACTCTACAAATATTGATAGATGAGAATGAAACTGTCTGCAACTGCAACGGCCCTGCTTGTCCTCGGTCTCGGCCCGCTCTGCGCCCAGCCGGCAAGTCCCTACCCCAGGTACAATCCTGAAAGCATACAGGTTACAGAACCCGGATTCAAGGTATTCCAGTTCCCGAGGAACATGATACCCCGCATCGACGGCGACTTTTCCGACTGGGACATGGTTCCCGACAGCTACGCCGTGACCATAGACGAGATGTGGGATGACAGCGGCAAGAACGAAGGGGTCAACAAGTCGAGCCTCGACATCAAGGTCAAGGTAGGCTGGGTAGAAGGGATGAACTGTCTCTACTTCTATTATGAGGCCTACGATGACTACTGGGACTTCGACCAGCTCGGCCTGAGGAACGACACCTTCGAGATTGTGGTGGACGGCGACCTCTCCGGCGGGCCGCACGTCGACGAGTTCCGTATCAATTCCGAGGTCATGAGCCGTTTCGACGCATTTTTCGACCTGCAGAACGTGCATGCGCAGAACTATCATATAATGACCCCGCCCACCCCCGGCAAGTCGTGGACCATGGTATGGGGCACGCAGCAGTGGCTCAAGGAATTGCCCTACGCCAATTATGCCTATTCATACGACTTCAAACACGGGGAACCTGGCACTCTGAAGTTCGAATTCTTCATCACTCCCTTCGACTACGCCAGCCCCGACGGACCCGAGAGTTCCAAGGAGAGCCGTCTGTACGAGGGCAAGAAGATAGGACTGTGTTGGGCGGTCATAGACTATGACGGAGGCCCGGGCAACAGCGGGTTCTGGAATCTCTCGAAGCACCATCACATGTACGGGAACGCCTCGATGCAGAGACTCTTTACCCTTATGCCGCTCGAGCCCCGGTTCAGGAAACCCGTGGAGGCCGCCTGGACCCACCAGGTCATCGACCACAGCCGCACGGTTGCATTCAGGGACAAGAGCTACGGCAATATCACCTCGTGGAAATGGGACTTCGGTGACGGAAACACTTCAACGGAGCAGAACCCTGTCCACGAATACGCCGAAGACGGGACTCACTACGTGGTGACGCTCTACGTCAGCGGTCCGGACGGAGAGGACCTGTGCTGCAAGGTATGGGACGTTACCGTCCAGGACAGGAAGAATCCGAGAGGCGAATACGACTAATCCCACCTGGGCCCTGCCCCCACGGACCGCAAAAAAGGCCCGGCCAGCAAAGGGCAGGCTTCGTTCCCTTGGATTTTTGCATTTATACTGCAAGGATTAACAAACAGGAAAGGCTCTCATTCGAGGGCCTTTCCATTTTCATCACAGATTTCATATTGCAGGATTCCGTGGTCGGTAATCTCCGAAACACGTATTTTGCACTTGTACCTGCGTCTCCATTTGCGGATATAGGAATTCAGTCCGCGCGTGAGATAGGCCCCGAGTATCGGGCTGAGCTGGAGGATGAAAGACTTTTCTCCCCTCTCTGCAAAATCGGAAATCTTGCGCTCTATCTCCTCATCAATAATCACCGTGGAGGCTATCTTTCCAGAGCCGTGGCACACGGGGCATTTCTCCGTGGTATTGATCTGCGTGACCGGACGTATTCTCTGGCGGGTAATCTGCATCAGACCGAACTTCGTGAGAGGCAGTACATTGTGCTTGGCACTGTCCTTCTCCATAAGTTCCTTCATGTACTTGAAGAGTTCGTTCCGGTGCTCCACCTTGTCCATGTCGATGAAATCCACCACTATAATGCCACCCATATCCCTGAGCCTGAGCTGTCGGGCTATCTCCTCTGCGGCAATCTTGTTCACTTCAAAGGTGTTGTCCTCCTGGTTGGTCGTTTTGGCCCGGGTCCCGCTGTTCACGTCAATCACGTTCAGGGCTTCCGTGCTCTCTATCACGATGTATGCGCCCTGTTTCATCGGCACGACCTTGCCGAACGAACTCTTGATCTGGCGTGTGACCTCGAAGTGGTCAAACAGCGGCTCCTTGCCGTCGTAGAATTTCACAATCTTCTCCTGTTCGGGAGAAATCAGTGAAATATATTTCCTTGCTTCCTCGTACACCTTGCTGTCGTTGACATATATGTTCGAGAAAGAATCATTGAGGAGGTCGCGGAGCACTGCGGTTGTCCTGTCGTATTCCGTGAACAGAAGCTTCACGCCCTTGGACGAGACGAGCTTCTCCCAGGACTGCTCCCACTTAGCTATCAGCGAGCGCAACTCGGCCACGAGCACGGCTGCATTCTTGTTCTCGGCTGCGGTACGGATTATCGCACCGTAATTGTGCGGGAGTATGCTCCTTACAAGGGTTTCAAGCCTTTTCTTTTCTTCCCTTGAAGCGATTTTTTGAGACACGCTTACCTTTTCTGCAAAAGGCAGCAGTACAATGTTGCGTCCTGCCAATGAAATCTCCGCGGTCAACCTCGAGCCCTTCGTGGAAATCGGTTCCTTGGTAATCTGTACCATAACCATCTGGCCCGGCTTGAGGTGCTCCTCAATCCTTCCGTCCTTGGGCAGGACGGGACCGAGCTTCATACCGGAATACAGCTTCTGGCGCTCCCTGTTGGGGTTGCTCTCCCTGACGAAAGTGTCGAAAGCGTTGAAATACATCCCCAAATCGAGATAGTGGATGAACGCTTCCTTGCTGTCACCGATGTCCACGAAAGCGGCATTCAGAGCGGGGAGCAGTTTTTTCACCCTTCCAAGGTAGACATCCCCCACCGAAAAGCCGCGACTATTGGTTGACTCTCTGTCAAGTTCGATAAGGCGATGATTCTCCATCAGGGCTATCCGAACTTCGTTGGACGATACGTCGACCAAAAGGTCTTTTTCAATTTTCGCGGTTTCCATTGAACATCAAATACCGAAATCAAGTCCGAAAACCTGACTTCACAGATAATCTTGCGAATATAGTGACTAATTTCGAGTTCACAAAGAAAGAAAAAGCCCTCCGGATCTCCCGCAGGGCTTCTCTCGACCTCTTACTTCTTCTTGTGTCGGTTCAAGCGCAAGCGCTTCTTGCGCTTATGCGTTGCCATCTTATGTCTCTTATGCTTCTTACCGTTAGGCATATCTTAGATTTTTATTCCTTGTTTTTCACTGCATTGACGAATGACTTGGAAGGCTTGAACGCCGGAATATCATGAGCGGGAATGGTCATGGTAGTCTGCTTGGTGATGTTGCGCGCTGCCTTCTGGGCACGGTGCTTGATAATGAAACTGCCAAACCCTCTGAGATAAACCGCATCTCCCTTGATGAGCGAAGATCTGATACTCTCCATGGTTGACTCTACAACTGTCTGGACTGTCACCTTCTCGATTCCGGTAGCCTTGGCAACCTCATTTACGATATCTGCTTTAGTCATTGTCTTTAGTATTTATAGTTAATATATTCGCTGTAAACGGAGTGCAAAATTAGACTATTTTTTTTATTATCCAAAATCTTTGACACTTTTTGCATTGGCATGGACATTGACTATATTCACCGCTTGAAAATTAAGGCAGTTAAAACTGACATTTTGGCAGAACTATGAAATTAGACAAAGAATTCACCTTTCCTGCCGGGGCTGAAGTCAGCATCATCCCGGTTCTTCAAGGCGACAATGTTATAAAAATCGACGAGTCTGAACTCCCCGATGTACTTCCTATACTTGCGCTGCGCAACGCGGTGCTTTTTCCGGGTGTGCTCTTCCCCATAACGATAGGAAGGGAAAAGTCGGTGAAACTCATCCGTGACGCCGAAAAGGACGGCTTCTTCATAGGAGCTGTTCCCCAGCACGATGTGATGGTCGAGGAGCCCCAGGAGGAGGACCTTTACCGCTACGGCACGGTGTGCAAGATTGTCAAGACTATCGACATGCCTGACGGCACGATTACCGCGATACTCCAGGCTTTCAAGCGCATCGAGGTGGACGCGGTGATAGCTTTCACACCTTATATAAATGCGAGGGTGCACTACCTTCCCGAAATTCTCAGGGAGGACAACTACAGCACCGACGTCAAGGCCCTTGGCGATGCCATAAAGGACAGGGCGATACAGATACTCCGCTCCACGAATATAGGCACCCGCGAGACCATAGGTGCGGTCAAGGCCATAGACGACTTCAGGTTCCTCGTGAACTTCGTGGCCACCACCATGGAAGTCGAGAACTTCGACTCCAAGATGAGACTGCTCGAGTACGACGACGTGAAGGTGCGCGGACTCAAGCTGCTTTCCGTTCTGGACATGCAGATTGAGCTGATGAAAATCAAGCAGGAGATTAACCAGAAGGTAAAGAGCGAGATAGACCAGCAGCAGAGGGAATACTACCTCAACAACCAGCTCCGCACCATTCAGGAAGAGCTCGGAATGGACGAATCCGAGGAAATCGACCGCTTCCGCGAGAGGGCGGCATCGAAAAAATGGCCCGAGGAGATAGCCGAGGCCTTCAACAAGGAACTCAACAAGCTTGAGAAGTACAACCCTTCGTCACCGGACTACAGCGTGCAGTACAACTATCTGGACTTCATGCTCCAGCTCCCCTGGGACGAGATGAGCAAGGACAATCTCGACCTCAAGCACGCCCAGAAGGTACTCGACCAGGACCACTACGGACTCGACACCGTCAAGGACCGTATCATAGAATACCTCGCGGTGCTCAAGCTCAAGGGCGACATGAAGTCACCCATACTCTGCCTTTACGGCCCTCCGGGAGTCGGCAAGACCTCGCTCGGCAAATCGGTGGCCCGTGCGCTCGGACGCAAGTACGTGAGGATAGCCCTCGGCGGCATGCACGATGAGGCGGAAATCCGCGGACACAGGAAGACCTACGTGGGCGCCCTTCCGGGACGTATACTCAACGGTATAGCCCGGGCCGGCACATCCAACCCCGTAATCGTGCTCGACGAGATAGACAAGCTCAGTTCGGACTTCAAGGGCGACCCCTCTTCCGCCCTGCTCGAAGTACTTGACCCCGAACAGAACAAGACCTTCCACGACAATTATCTCGACCTCAACTATGACCTGAGCAACGTGCTCTTTATCACCACGGCCAACAGCATCTCGCCCATACAGCCCGCCCTGCTCGACCGTATGGAGGTCATCAACGTGACCGGCTATCTGGCCGAGGAGAAACTTGAAATAGCCAGGAAGTTCCTACTGCCCAAGCAGACAACCGAGCACGGTCTCGAGAAAGGCTCTCTCAAGATTGACAAGGCGGCCATGAGCGAGATTATCAGCCGCTACACCCACGAATCCGGAGTGCGCGGCCTGGAGAAGCAGATTGCGAAGATTGCCCGCGTGACCGCCAAGAAGATAGCCCTCGGGGAGGAACATCCCAAGACCATAAAGAAGGAGAACCTCAAGGAATATCTCGGTCTGCCCACGGCCTTCCACGACAAGCAGGAGGGCAACGAGGCCCCCGGAGTGGTCACGGGCCTGGCGTGGACGCAGATGGGAGGTGAGATACTGTTTGTGGAGAGTTCGGTGTCCAAGGGCAAGGGCGTGATGACCATGACAGGCAATCTCGGAGACGTGATGAAGGAGTCCGCCACGATAGCCTACCAGTACATCAAGGCCCACCCGGAGCTGGCCAAAATAACTCCCGAGGACTTCGCCGCCAAGGACATACACGTGCATGTGCCCGAGGGAGCAACTCCCAAGGACGGTCCTTCCGCCGGTATCACCATGGTAAGTTCCATGATTTCGGCGCTGCGCGGGGAAAAGGTGAAGAAAGGCATAGCCATGACCGGAGAGATGACCCTGAGGGGACGTGTCCTGCCCGTCGGCGGCATCAAGGAGAAGATTCTTGCCGCAAAGCGGGCCGGGGTCGGCACTATCATAATCTCCGAAGACAACCGCAAGGACATTGAGGATATAAAGCCCATCTATGTCGAGGGCCTGAACTTCATCTACGTGAAGACCATCGTAGATGTCATAGCCAATATCTTCGAACAGGGCTGAACATTCAGAGCCTGCCTCCCGGAAATCAAGTTACAGTCGGGAACGGCAGGCTTTGTCGTATTCTGAAGCGAAGGAAGGGCGGCCAAGGGTGTCAGAACAGGGTGGGCTGGTTCTTTTGCAGGTCCTCAAGCACTTTGGACATGAGTGCCTCACGTATAAGCGCAGAGCGGGACCTGACCCTGAAACGTCTGCAATACTCGTCTATGGCTGCCATTTCCTGCTCGTTGAACAGGACGCTCTTGCGGTAGACCCTCTTCAGGGACTTGCGCTGCCGCTGGAGATAGGCGGGGTCTACACTGGAGAATTTATTTTTCCTGCGGGCCATACTGTATTATACTTACGTAGTTGATTATCTGCTGAAGATTTTCCACCTCGAGCCGCCTGCCTATTATCTCCCCGTCCTCCAGGAGGAAGTACATCCTCGGAGTCCCCGTCACGGCATACAGCAACTGATAGTCCGAGTCCATCTCCGGGTCCCACAGATGACGGACCTTTACGTTTTTGTTCCCGGTGTCCAGTCTCGAACGGAACTTGCGCCACGCTTTCTTGTCGGAACCGGCATATATAGCGTAAAAATTGAGAGGGAAATCCACCTTGTCGAGAACCGCCGGGAGCAGCGCGGACTCCAGCCTGCACTTCGCGCATGAGACGTCGTAGAAAAACAGCACGGACTTGACTCCCTCCTCGGGCACAGTCAACTGCGCCCCGCCGGGCTTTTTCAGTCTGACGGGTACGGCCTTCATGCCTATAAGGGAATTGCGGTTGAAGGTCGCGAAAATTTCGGCTTCCAGCTGTTCGAACTCGCTTCTGGTCCTGACCTTTCCGCTCGCTATCCACTCATCGTAGATGTGGACGGCCACGGCCTCCTCACCCATCACCCTTGCATTGCGGTAGTGGTTGAAAATCTGCAGAGTGACGTACTGACGGGCAAGGGAATCGGCGCACATCTCTATGAGACCGTCCATCTCGGCATTTTTGACTTCCACCGGCTCCGGAATGAGCAGTTGGTAGAACTGTGTGAGCAGGCTGTCCAATCCGGCATAACGCGAATAGTCCTGCGCCCCGAGGAACGGGGCCGAAATCAGTGCCAAAAGAATGCAGAGTATGGTTTTGTGCTTCATTTCCTGTCTGTTATTCCCTCTCGGGAAGCCTCACTCCCT
This sequence comes from uncultured Muribaculaceae bacterium, assembly GCA_964569595.1. Lineage (GTDB taxonomy): Bacteria > Bacteroidota > Bacteroidia > Bacteroidales > UBA932 > Cryptobacteroides. The sequence goes on along the minus strand of CAZMTY010000008.1, from coordinate 13,751 downwards.
CCGGCAGGAACAGGCTCGAATCTCCGTTATGCCTTATTATGTCCCGCACGGCCGACGAGGATATGTGGGCAAATTCCTGGGATGTCGGGATGATTACGGTCTCAATCTCGGGCGCCAGACGGCGGTTGGCGTCGGCTATGGCCCTTTCATTCTCGAAATCCACCATATTCCTCACTCCCCTGACTATGTGTTTGACGTCAAGCTGCCTGCAGAGGTCCACCGTAAGGCCGTCGTACTCCACTACCCTCACATTGGGCTTCCCGCCTATAGCCTGCCTTATTATGTCTATTTTCTGCTCGCCGGAAAAAAATCCTGACTTGTCCTGATTGATACCCATTGCCACCACCACTTCGTCGAACATGGTAAGCGCACGTTCGAGTATGTTCAGGTGCCCGGCCGTAAAGGGGTCAAAAGAGCCCGGGAATAATGCCGTTCTTTTCATATTTTGAATCCACGTCGCACAAATTTAGAAACTGTTTTTGTTATTACGCTATAATTTTTAAACTTCGCGGCCTTTATGCCCGATTTCCCCGCATTTTCTTATATTGCCGGGCGGGATTCACACTGATGACAAAACATTTGGAGTTATGGACGTAAGAATAGAGCAGAGTTGGAAAGAGGCGCTGCAAGCAGAATTCGACAAGCCTTATTTCGCCGGGCTCGCGGCCAGGCTGCACGATGAAAAGGCGCGGGGATACACAATCTATCCTCCCGGGAGCCTGATATTCCGGGCCTTTGAGTTCTGTCCTCTGTACAAGACCAAGGTGGTGATTCTCGGCCAGGACCCCTACCACGGTCCGGGTCAGGCCATGGGTCTCTCTTTCTCGGTTCCGGAAGGCGTGCCCGCACCTCCTTCGCTGCGCAATATATTCAGGGAAATCGAGAATGACCTCGGTATCAGGATGTCCGGCAAGACTGACCTGAGCCCCTGGGCGGCCCAGGGAGTGCTCCTGCTCAATGCCTCGCTGACTGTCAGGAAAGGCGAAGCCAACTCCCACAGCAAAATAGGCTGGCAGGAGTTTACGGATGCCGTCATTCGCACTGTATCGGACAGATGCACCGGGGTGGTATTCCTCTTATGGGGCGGTTTTGCCCGCAGCAAGGCCCCCCTTGTAGACCGCAGCAAACACTACATTCTCGAAGCCGCCCATCCCTCTCCCCTTGCCAGGACAGGGTTCTCGGGCTGCCGCCACTTCTCCAAGGCCAACGCCCTGCTCCAAGCCGCCGGAAAGAGCCCGATAGACTGGAGGCTATGAGCCTGCACGACAGGTCCGGGCACGCTGTTTTAGTTCTTGGGAAGGAAGGCCTTTACAATCAGGGCCAAGACCAGAAGCAGGAAAACCAGGGTTGACACCCTTCCAAGCACATCACCGTAGCGCGCGTACACGGTCTGGCGGGAATTCAGGTTCACGGTTCCGGCCAGGGTAGTCTGCTCCCACCAGGGCGTTTCGTACAGAATGTCCCCGCGTTGGTCTATGATACAGGAAATTCCGGTGTTCCCGCAGCGGGCCAGATCCCTTCTCAACTCTATGGCCCTGAGGGCTGACAATCTGAGATGCTGACGGTAGCCCGGCGTGTTTCCCCACCAGGCATCGTTGGTGATGACTGTCATGAATTTCGCTCCCTTGCGCACATATTCGGTGCAATAGTCGCCGTACACGGATTCATAGCACACCGCGGTACCGAAGGGTATGTTCCCGAAATGCAGCAGCGAAACCTCATCCTGCCCCACGCAGCGTCCCATGAGTCCGGGCATCTTGAACAAATCGGAGAGCCAGTCGTCTATGGGGACGAAAATCTTCGGATAAGGAGTGAGTTCCACTCCCACCACCAGTTTGCTCTTGTGGAAAATCTCGCAATTCCCCGAGGCATCCTCCACGAGGGCGCTGTTACGGCTCACTACCCACCCCCGCCTTGTCTGCCGGGCTGCAGGCACGGGTCGCGAAGCGGAATAATAATATTCGTAAGTGCTGGCCCCGTAAAGCATCTCGGCCCCGGGATGCCTCCCGAGGAAATCCGCCACCGACCTGACCGTAGGAGAGGCTGAAATGTCGTTCAGAACGATGTCGGAGGTAAAGGTCTCCGGAGCGATGAGCAACACAGGAGTATAGACCGAATCCTGAAGTTCACGGTCGAAGAGCCCGAGCAATATGGAGGTCTGTTCGGCCTGGCTGAGGCTCTCGAACTTCTGGTAGGGGTCAAAATTGGGCTGGGCTATGAGCACCTCCACCCTGCCTTCCGACTTCTCCTCATAATTGTCGTAGATTATCTTGGACAGGGCCAGAGGACCGATTACGACGAGCAGGATACCGAAGGCCGCCGAGAAGCGGGCAATGTTGTTCCACTTGCGCCAGGCCCCGTCTGAAGCCGCGGCTATGATGCCGTAGAAACCGAGATTGGCCAGCCACACCCACAGCGAACCTCCCATAACGCCGGTATATTCGTACCACTGGATGCTGTGCGTACTGCCGGCGAAGGCATGTCCGAGCACGAGCCAGGGCCAGGAAATGTCTACATCGAAATATGCGTTCTCCCAGGCCAGCCACATGGCAGCGAGGAAGATATAGGGCAGAGGGCCGCTTTTCACCAACTTGCAGGAAAGCCTGAACAGACCCCAGATGACAGTCATCTGCAGGGCATTGGCCACTATGGCAAATATGCCTCCGCCGACGGTTGCCTCGCAGACCCAGAAAGTGGTCACCGCGTTCCAAAGCAAAAAGGTCATGGCGGGATAGACCCAGAAATGCCTGATCCTGTACTGACGTGAAATCGCATCCGCACAAAGCAGGGGCACGAATGCTACGAGTGCGAGGGCTCCGGTATGCGGAACCAGCCATGGAATGCTCAAAAGCACGGCAGAGAGCACTCCGAGCACTATCATCATTGTAGAAGGCTGTCTCATTCTTCTATGTACTGGCCACAGTATTTACGCCATTTGTCCAGAAGAGCAGCCATATCTTCCGGTAGCGGGGAATCGAACTGCATCCACTCTCCAGTCGAAGGATGAACGAAGCCGAGAGTCTTTGCGTGCAGGGCCTGACGCGGGCAGACTGCAAAGCAATTGTTTATGAACTGGCGGTACTTGGAATATATAGTACCCTTGCGGATTTCGCTCCCGCCATATCTCGCGTCATTGAATATGGGGTAGCCTATGCTGGACATGTGTACCCTTATCTGGTGTGTCCTTCCCGTCTCGAGACTGCATTCCACGCAGGTGACGAAGCCGAAGCGTTCGATTACGCGATAATGCGTGACTGCATGTTTGCCCTTGTCCTCATCCTCGCACGCACGGAATCTCAGCCTGTCGTTCGGGTCGCGGACTATATTGGTTTCGACAGTCCCCTCGTCGTCCTTCACATTGCCCCAGACCACAGCGACGTAGCGCCTGTCTATACTGTGCCGGTAGAACTGGTCGGCAAGTTTGAGCTGGGCCTCCGGCTTCTTCGCCACCGCAAGCAGGCCGCTCGTATCCTTGTCTATCCTGTGGACGAGTATGCCCATGCGTTCATCCAGGGCTTCAGGCCCCTGGCTCAGGCCCAGATGATGGGCCAGGGCATTGACCAGAGTTCCTTCAAAATGTCCGTGACCGGGATGCACGACCATTCCGGCCGCCTTGTTCACGACTAAAACGTCGTCATCCTCATACACTATGTCGAGGGGGAGCTCCTGGGGCAGAATTTCCAGTCCGCGCCTGCGATAGGGCATCACGAAACGTATCACGTCACCGGGACGCACTATATAATTGGCCTTGACGGGCACATCGTCTATCCTCACGTAGCCCTCCTTCAAGGCATGCTGCACCCTGCTGCGCGAAGTGTCCTCGAGGTGAGAGGCCATATACCTGTCTATACGCATGGGTGCCTGACCGGCATCCACCTCTAACCTGAAGTGCTCGAACATCTCTCCGTTCATCGGCTTTCACTTGAGGACTGGCTGCCCCTGTTCAGACCCAGGCGCAGCGAGACTTCCGTACCCCTTCTTACAGTTCCGCCAGAGGGAACCTGGGAATAGACCACCGCCGACAGGGAGTCGGCATAGTCGCGCACGGAGGAATCGAAAATTATTCTTCCGGTATTCAGGGAACTCTCCTGGAGCAGGTCTATGGCCTGCCTGTACTGGCGTCCCGTGAGGTCCGGCACAAAAGTCATCTGGTCGGACTCGCTGAGCCCAAGCACGAGATTGACCGTAGAACCGCTGAAAATTTCCGTACCCGGGGCGATTTCTCGCCCGAAACGCTGTTGGGAGATGACACTGTTCGTGGCTATGTCCCTGACATAAATCAGTCTGCCCAAAACGAGGCCGTTACGCTGGAGCTCAGCCTTGGCCTGCCTCAGAGAATAGCCTATGAGCGAGGGCATCTTGACCTTCACCGGCTGCATAGTATTGACAGTCAGCCTTATCTTCCTGCCGTGCTTCACCTTGCTGCCGGCAGTTGGATTCTGGGAATAGACGGCCCCCGGACGAAAGCGCCTGATGTATATCGAATCGCTCACCCGGACCTCGATTCCCGAAGCCGAGGCCACTCTGGCCGCTTCCGCCACGGTCATGTTGGTGAAATCGGGTACTTCTATCTCTTTTCCGTGCCGGGTCAGGACCGAAAGCAGGATGTTTGCGGCCAGCACAAACACCAGCACAAACACCACCGCGAGCAAGAGGTTACGTACTATCCAGTTGGAGAAGAAACTTTTGATACTCATATAACTGTAAATAATCCCTTGAGAAAAAGCACCAGCCCGAAACAGACTATTCCCGTCCCTGCAATCCGGTTCAGGATTGTCAGGTTCTTGAGCCCGATTTTCAGGAAGCGCGACATTGTAAGCACCATGAAAGTCCAGTACAGGAGTTCGCCTGTTATCACCGCGAACAACAGGGCCCATACCGGCGAAGTCACCCGGCCGGCCCCGAGTCCGAGCAAGGAAAGGACTCCGAGCATGTAGGCAAGGGCTCCGGGGTTGGAAAGCGCAGTCCCGGCCGTCTGAATTACCGTACCGAAAAGACTCATGGCACCGGGGCTGCCGCAGGTCCGGAGTTTCGACGGGACGGGACGGACCAGGATACCCAGTCCGAGAAGCACGATTAAAATACCGCCCGCTATCATTATCACCTCACGGTGGCCGGCTATGAAGTCTTCGGCGATAGCGAGGGTCAACAGGCCTATGGCCGCGAATATGGTGTCAGCGAAAGCCGAGCCCAAGCCCGCCATAATCCCGGCGAAGCGGCCCCTGTTCAAGGTTTTCTGAACTACAAGCAGGAATACGGGGCCGACAGGAACGGCCACACATACTCCTGCAAGTAAGGCTTTTGCTATTTCTAACTCCATATCGGTGCAAAGATATGGAATCTCTCTCAAATATGCTACATTCCGGGAGGAGGTCCGCCGGGTCCGCCACCGGGACCGCCGCCACCGGGACCTCTGTTGGTCCTGTTGCCTCCCATGGTACCGAAACGCCAGGTAAGCGACACGATTATATAACGTCCCAACGTATTGTTAACCGACTCCGTGTGGTAGTTGGAGTTGTCCGTTACCGTTATGTTCTTGGCCTGTCCGAGTATGTCGTATCCCCTCAGGGCCAGGGTAACGGTGTTGTTGAACAGCAGTTTGGAAATCTCCGCATTGAGCACGCACTCCGAAGGCTGCTCCGTGGAATAACCGTTGTACCAGTTGTAGTCGAGGCCGGTGTCGAGGCTGATGCCCGTGAGCGACCAGTTCCAGGTGATACTTCCGGACAGCTGATTGTTCCAGGTTGTGGTGTTGTCCTGAACGGTGGCAATCGAATACCACGACCTGTTCACCCTCGTGGACGCTCCCAAAGTCGCCTCCAATGCGGTCCCGCGGTACATGACACGGAGTCTTTCGTTGATGCTCAGGGTCCGGGTCGAGTTCTCGGTGATATGCGAGTTGTACCAGTTGGCGTCATTCAGGAACAGGTCGGTAACCTCTTCCATGAAGGCGTAGTAGCCACCCGACTCATCATAGTAGGTACTCATGTCGATGTCCGAGCCCACGAAGGAACTGCTGCTGCTGTAGCTTGCCCTCAACATGTTGTTGAATGAGAAGTTGCTCTTTCCTATGGGCACGTTCGCAAAGGTATTGACATTGGCATTGAATGAGGACGGGCCGTTGAAAGGCATGGAGAACTGGCCTCCGTCCGAACCGTACCATATCAGATTGACTATGGGATTCTGGACATAGTTGCCGTTGAAACGGATGTTGAAGGAAGTGTATTTTTCGCGGTTGGAGTAACGGTAGTCACCGCGCAGGCTGTGCGTGAAGTAAGGAACCAGCGAGGGGTTACCGAAACTGATGTTCAGAGGGTCGCTGTTGTCGGGAACAGGTATCAACTGGGAGGTGGAAGGCTGGCTCGAAGTTCCGCGATAGAAAAGTCTCATGCTGGAGAGTTCACCGAAGTCCACGAACATGGACACCTGGGGCGAGAAATTCCAACGGAAATCTTCATAGTACACGGGACTGTAGGTTTCCGTCTCGGAATTCCAGCGGGTCGTCTCGTTGTAGGTCTTGGTAGGCATCGCCGCAAAGCCGAGCTGGGCCCTTAGCGACTGCGACTGGTAAAGGGCGTTAACCCCTATTTCCTGGTTGTTGCTCTCGTTGATTATCCTGTTGGAATACGTGGGGTCGAATTCTCCTCCGTTATCGAGGTCGTATGTGCTCTTGTCGGATTCGGACCTGCTCCACCTGTAGGAATAATTGGCTTCCAGATAGAAACGGTTGCCCAAAGGTTCGGTGTAGGTCACCCGCCCGTTTACCGAATAGGACTCCTGACGGTTGTCGAAACTCTGGTTTACGATGCTGCTTGCCGTCTCTATATCATTATCGTCGTAAGTATAGGTTCCGTTCGAGTTCAGACCGCTGAGGGAATTGCTGGATATGCTGTAATTGACATTGGCCGAGATTGTACGTCCGGGTATGCCGAGCCTCTGGCGGAAGAGGAAGAAACCGTTTGAAGTCACGCTGGTGTTGTCTCCGCTGTTGTCGGCGTAGGAACGGCTCAACTTGGAGACTGTTCCCGCAAGGTCATCGTTATAGGTCGTGTCCCTCGATGCCTGGATATAGTTTCCGCGGCCGAAGTTGATTTCCGGCTGGAAGATTATGGAAGTGTTGTCCGAGAACTTGTGTTCGAGCCTGATACCGAAACGGTGGCCCGTGGTATTGGTCTCGCTCACGCCGGAACTGTTGTATATGAGATTGTAGTCAGTGAGATAGGTAGTCTTGACGCTGCTCTGATCCACATAGTTTTCGTTGCGGTTGAAGAGATAGTTGCCTCCGAAGTCCATCTTGTCGTCGAAGAGGTCCCATGCGCCGTTTATACCCGCCATGTAATAGGTGGTGATACCCGCTCCGCTGCCGCCTATGCCGCTGCTTCGCATATCCATCATCATGTTGCCGGCACGGTTGGTGGCTCCACGACTGTTGATATTGTTGCCGTTCAGGATGAGGCTTATCTGGGAATTTTCGTTGAAGCGGCCGATGAAGGCGTTGCCCTGATACCTGAATTCACTTTCCGTATCGGTCGAAGGCAGGTCGGCGCCTCCGCCGGCAAGTACGTTTCCAAAAAGTCCCCTCATCATTCCGGGTTGTACGGAGAGGTCGATTATCGTCTCCTCCTCACCGTCGTCTATGCCCGTGAACTCCGCCTGCTCGGACTTTTTCTGGATGACCTTGAGTTTGTTGACCATCTTGGCAGGAATGTTCTTGGAGGCCAGCTGGGGGTCATCGAGGAAGAAGGTCTTGCCGTCAATGGTAATCTTGGTTATCTCCTCGCCATTGGCCGTAATCGTACCGTCATCGCTCACCTCCACACCAGGGAGCTTCTTCAACAGGTCTTCAAGAACGTCGTTGTCGGTGGTCCTGAAGGCCGTTGCGTTATACTCTATGGTGTCCTTCTTTATTATCATCTGATTTCCGATGGCCGAGACCAATGCCGCATCAAGCTGCTCGGAGTCGGTGGCCAACTTGATGGTGCCGAGATCGAGGGAAGAATTCTGGACCTTGATTTCCGCGGTATACGTCTGATAACCGAGCAGTTCTGCCTTGAGCGTGTATTCTCCACGTGCTACTGAGGTCAGGTTTACGTTGCCGTTCTCATCACTGAGCGTGTACTTATAGGCCTGATCACGGCCGCTCTGTGAAAGCGAAACGGTTGCGAAACCTATGGGGTCTCCCGTTGTCGCGTCTACGAGCACTGCTTTCACAGAATAGGAAGTCTGGGCCTGTACACTGATTCCCGCGAACAATGCACAACTCCAGAACAGGACTTTGAGAAACTTCATTACTACTTATTTTTTGATTCTATCCGGATTAGCCGCAACGAACTTCTCCCATGACGAAAACAACCCCCTGTCGGACTGAGGCCTGCTTAGCTGGTAGAAGTGGCATAACGCCAGAGCAAGTGCATCCGTGGCGTCGAGGAACTCGCTTGCAATGTTAATGCCAAGTTCCTTTGAAACCATGACGGCTATCTGCTCTTTGGAAGCGGCCCCGTTCCCGCAAACTGCTATCTTCGCCCGCCTCGGGGCATATTCCGCAACGTTCAGCCCACGGCTCAATGCCGAGGCTATAGCCGCCCCCTGGGCCCTTCCGAGCTTGAAAATGACCTGGGCGTTGCGGCCGTAGAAAGGAGACTCTATTGCCAGTTCATCGGGGTGATACAAATCGCAGAGCGCTGCTATCTTATTGCTGATTATCAGTAGTTTTTCATAGGGCGACCCTACCTTTCTGAGGTCGAGCACACCCATGTCGACGTATTGCGGCCTGTGTGAGGAGTCCGCACGGATAATCCCGAAACCAAGCAGATTGGTTCCGGGGTCTATTCCGAGTATTACGCAGTTATCCTTAATCAATTCTGTCGAAGCCTGTGTAGGGACGCAGGACCTCGGGGATGACTATTCCGTCGGGGGTCTGGTTATCCTCCAGCAGGGCAGCCACCACTCTCGGCAGGGCAAGCGAACTTCCGTTCAGCGTGTGCGCGAGCCGGGTGCGTCCGTTTTCGTCGTAATACCTGAGATGCAGACGGTTGGCCTGGTATGTCTCGAAATTGGAGACAGAAGAGATTTCGAGCCAACGCTGCTGGGCGGCTGACCAAAGTTCGAAGTCGTAGGTGATGGCGGAGGTGAAACTCATGTCCCCGCCGCAGAGTCTGAGTATGCGGTAACGCAGTCCGAGCCTGCTCACGAGGCTTTCCACATGGGCTACCATTTCATCAAGGGCGGCGTAGGAGTCCTCCGGCTTCTCTATGCGTACTATCTCGACCTTGTCGAACTGGTGCAGACGGTTGAGCCCGCGCACGTCCTTGCCATAGGAACCTGCCTCCCTGCGGAAACAGGGGGTGTAGGCCGTCAGTTTCTGGGGGATTTCCCCGGACTGGAGTATCACGTCGCGGAAGATGTTGGTCACCGGCACCTCGGCCGTGGGCACCAGGTAGAAATCGTCGAGACCGACATGGTACATCTGGCCCTCCTTGTCCGGAAGCTGGCCCGTGCCGAAGCCCGATGCCGCATTCACCATCACCGGGGGCTCGACCTCCCTGTAACCCGCCCCGGTATTGGAATCGAGGAAGAAGTTAATCAGAGCACGTTGCAGTTTGGCACCCTTGCCCTTGTAGACGGGGAAGCCTGCTCCGGTAATCTTCACGCCGAGGTCGAAGTCTATTATGTCGTATTTCTTCGCGAGGTCCCAGTGAGACAGGGCGTTTTCAGGAAGATGCACTTCGGGGCCGCCCGTCCGGACAATCTCGTTGTCCTCCGCCCCCTTTCCCGGTTTCACGAGCTCACAGGGTACGTTGGGAAGCAGTACAAGATTGGCCTCCAGCTCCCTGGCAGTCTCGTCCATACGGGAAAGCATCTCCGTGGACCTTGTCTTGAGGGCGGCGGTCTCCGCCTTTATGGCCTCGGCCTCTTCCTTCCTGCCCTCCTTCATCAGTCCGCCTATAGTGGAAGCCAGGCGTTTCTGTCTTGCGAGCAGCTCGTCGCTCTCCGTCTGCAGACTGCGGCGCAAGGTATCGAGTTCGAGAACTTTTCCGACTAAGGGAGCTGCGTCAAAGTTCTTTTTCCTGAGTTTTTCTATGACCGCCTGGGGGTCATCACGAAGCATTTTGAGTGTCAACATGACGAGTGTAAACTAAATGACAGGTGGGTCAGGACAGACCCGGTCTTTCTTGAAAGAAATTTGAGGGTTGGTCAAAAATAGAGACAAACAAGGAGGGCAACCAAATCTTTTGGGCCACCCTCCCTGAAATTCACATCGACCCTTCGGGTTAATTCTCAAAAGGGATTACCGATACGTAGGATTTGTCGTTCCTCTTGCGGGTGAACTTCACCGTTCCGCCCACGAGAGCGTACAGAGTGTGGTCCTTGCCCATTCCGACGTTCCTGTCGGGATTGTGGACCGTTCCCCTCTGGCGCACGATAATATTTCCGGCCTTAACTACTTCGCCGCCGAATTTCTTGACTCCAAGCCGTTTGCTATGCGACTCACGACCGTTCTTTGAACTTGATTGACCTTTTTTGTGTGCCATAATTCCTAAGCGATTTCGTTAATCCTTACTTTGGTGAGTTTCTGACGATGGCCGTTGAGGGTCTGGAAGCCCTTGCGGCGAATCTTCTTGAAGACGATAACCTTGTCTGCCTTGACGGTATCGTCGAGTACGGTAGCCTTTACGACTGCTCCTTCAACGTATGGAGCCCCTACCTTCACGTCGCTGTCATCGTCGACGAGAAGCACCTTCTTGAACTCCACATCAGCACCTTTGGCATCGGGAAGCCTCTGCACAAAGATCTCACTTCCGGCCTGTACCTTGAACTGCTGGCCTGCAATTTCTACGATTGCGTACATCTAAAACTTTGCTTTAAAGTTTCTACCGCAAGCGCCCGCCTTCGTGGCGGAACTTGGCTGGCTTGACGGCAATAATCATTCGAGCCGCGAATTTAGTTATTTTTCCCATAACTTCAAATTATTTTGTATTTTGGCTCCCGCTAAACCTAAGCGACATTTTATGGATGAAGTTTTCATATACAGCAAACCCGTGACCGGCAAAAATTTCATAGGCCGGAAACCGGATGTGACGACCTTGTGCAATCTTCTTGTCCAGGGCGAGAATGTGGTTATCTACGAACCGCCGCGCACGGGCAAGATGTCCCTTATAAGCCAGTCTTTCTTCAATTTGCAGTCTTCCGGGACGAACTTGCGCCCCGTCGCCGTCAACCTTCTGGATGTACGCAGTCCGCGGGCCCTCGCAGAGAGAATGGTCTGCGAAATCCTCCGCTCGTTCTGTACGACCGAAGACGAATTTTCGGATGCACTCGTCAAATTGTTACCCGAGGGCAGTTTCAGCTTCAATTCCGAGGGCTTCGAGGCCGGGGGAAACGCGGTCAGCCTGAACTCCGGGCCTGACGACGAGTTTCTCCGCTCGGTATTCACCCTCCCCTACCGCACGGCCGAACTCGTGGGATGCAAGATGATTGTTGTCCTGAATGAATTCCAGAACGTGATGCTCACCGGGGACGGAGACAGATTGTGCCGCGTACTGCAGGAGGTGCTCAAAAGCCTGGAAGAGGAGGACAGGGCCGCCGCCAACTACATATTCTCGGGCTCCTGCATCAATGCGATGCACGACATTTTCGGAGTACGCAAGCTGTTCTTCCGCACAGTGGAGAGAATACGGCTGTCTGAAATAGATTCGCGGGAAATAATCGATTATGTCTCCCGCTCGCTGCTGAGTTCAGGAAAGGTGATAGACAAGGACCTGCTTCACGGGGTGTGTACGCTTTTCCGCAACCACATCTGGTACATCAACCACTTTTCCGCAATCTGCGACTTGCTCTCGAAGGGTTATATAATGGAGATAATTCTGTCCGCGGCCCTCGAGAACCTCCAGTCCATACACGAGCCCCGCTTCAAGTCAATCATGAACGACCTGACCACCTTCCAGATCAATATGCTGAAGGCCATACTCTGCGGCTACACCCGCTTCAACGGCTCCGAAATCATAGAGCAGTTCGGGCTGAGTTCGTCCGCGAATGTGAGCAGGCTCAAGGATGCACTGTCAAAGAAGGAGATAGTAAGTTTTCAGGACGAGGGCAGGCCTGTCGTGATAGACCCCCTGTTCGAACACTGGGCGAGGACCAAATTCTTCAGATTAAGGTAAGACCAGGCCCGTCTCAACCCCTGCACAGTCCCTTGGCGAGCTTTTGACCCAAATTTTAAACACAAAAGGTATGAACAAAAAGAAGATAGCAGTACTCAGCGGTGCCGGAGTGAGTGCGGAGAGCGGACTTTCGACCTTCCGCGACCACGGCGGGCTGTGGGATAAGTATGACCCCATGGAGGTGGCTTCAATAGAGGGCTGGCACAGGAATCCGGGGCTTGTCCTGGAGTTCTACAATGTGCGTCGCGCCCAGCTCAAGGACGTGAAGCCCAATCAGGCACACAGACTCATAGCCGGACTTGAAGATTCGTATTCCGTCAATGTCATCACCCAGAACGTTGACAATCTGCATGAAAGGGCGGGGTCCTACGGGGTGCTGCATCTTCACGGCGAGCTCACCAAGATAAGGCCCGAGAACAGCTGCAACGAAAGTGACGGCTTTTCCGAGCAATATGTCATTGATATAGGCTACGACAAGATAGGTCTCGGCGACCTTGCTCCGAACGGTGCGCAGTACAGGCCCCATATAGTTTTCTTCGGTGAGGCTGTCCCGAAAATCGAGAGGGCTGCCGATATAGTGTCCAGGGCCGACATTCTCCTGATTATAGGCACCTCACTTCAGGTGTGGCCGGCAGCGGGGCTTTACCGTTACGCGGGGAACGATACACCCATATTTATAGTAGACCCGGCGGAAATCACGCTCTCCGACAGGCGGATAAGGCATATCCGCAAACCGGCTACCGAGGGGATGAAGGATTTCATAGACAGCCTCTCGGAACTATAAGCCTTTGTCTGCAGATTTTTGAACCGGCAAGCGTCTGACACTACGGTTGATACATTCGCGTGGCGTGGAGTTCTGTTCTTGTTCTTGCAGGGCTTCCGTTCGAGAAGCATATCAGGTAGCCTGGGCTTTACAACTTCACATAATTTGCAGCGGTTCCGTGTGCTGGGTTGCTGACTTTATCTTAAATCGGTCAGTAGAGGCCGATTATTTGCATCTTTATTGTAACATGCTGATGAGCAGTCGTTTATCAAATTAGACTTACAATATACTTGTTTTCAAAATTTGTCTTTCCATAAGCTTTCTTCCTTCCAATTTGCAGGGAATCCCATTGCCCTTACATCAATGGACGGATAACGCTTCAGAAGCTCGCATAACCTTGGAACAAACGAATGGTTCGGATTGACCGTATTCAGCAGGTAGATAATCATGCTTAATACAAAGTAGGTCTGCTGTGTCCCGCTGGCCGGCAATTTAATGAAAGTGTTGCGCGGAGAACGCGGCATCAACGGTCGGATGCTTAATGATCTGTTCCACAACCGGCAATGATGCGCACAGATATTCCGCACATACACGATGCAGTGTAGCCATGACGCGAAAACCGTATCTGCCAGCCCGAAATATGAGGCTATGGAACGTTTGGCCAGTCCCGGCAACAGGTTCCCATACAACATTGAGAGAGTTCCGAAAGAAGATATTTCCATTGTAATCCAACTTGGCGGGAATTGGTCGGAATATTTTGCCTTGAATGCTCTTATGAACTCTTCATCGCTGCGGCTATATTCTTCGTCAATTTTTGACAGGATTTT
>CAZMTY010000007.1:45704-54559 GCA_964569595.1 uncultured Muribaculaceae bacterium | reverse complement strand
CACCGGAACGCGCTTTCTTAAAACCTCGTTTCTCTCTCAGTATTGTCAATGAACTTTAATTGTGTCCCCTCGTTTCCGAAGGGGATGCAAAGGTACACACTTTTTCTTTAACTGCAAATTTTTTAAAAACTTTTTTTGTTTTTTGACGGAACGGCAGGTTTTTTATCCCTATTTGGGAAGAAAACCAGCGCCCTTTTGCGTTCTTTTAGGAGTTTGAGAGGGCGGTATTGCATTCCACTATGGCACCGTTGACATAGAGAAAATGCGAATCACCGGATTTGCGGAAAATATTATCGTTTTTAGTTAATTTTGTTTTATTGGCGCTGCTATCAACAAACTGAGCCAATATTTTCGGCGGTATCGCCGAGAAGGAGTAACTTGCAGCGGAAGAAGTCAGGCAAGGGGACAGAATCGGGACTTCGGGGCGGAGACGCATGGGAATATTGACAGGAAATGTATTCAAATTCAGATAGTATGGAAAATATAAAAGACAGATTTCTGCGTTATGTCGCAGTCGACACGCAATCCGATGATAACAGCACGGCACAGCCCTCCGCTGAAAAGGAACTTGTGCTTCTGCGTATGCTCTGCGACGAGTTGCAGGCCATGGGAGTGGAGGCCGAACTGGACGAATGGGGTTACGTAATGGCCAGGATTCCCTCCAATATAGAGAAGAAGGCGCCCGCAATAGGCTTCATCGCCCATGTGGACACCTCGCCGGATGCCCCGGGGTGCAACATAAAGCCACAGATAATAGAGAATTACGACGGTTCGGACATTCCCTTGAAGGGAGTGGAGGGCATGGTTCTCAAGACGGCCGAGTTCCCGGAGCTGCTTGCCCACAAGGGGGAAACGCTTATCACCACCGACGGGACCACTCTGCTCGGAGCCGATGACAAGGCCGGAGTGGCCGAAATCATGGACGCGGTGCAGTATATCGTGAATCATCCCGAATTCAAGCACGGCGAACTGAGGATAGGCTTCACCCCTGATGAGGAGATAGGCCGGGGCGTCGTGAAGTTCGACGTAAAGAAATTCGGTGCCGATTACGCCTATACCATGGACGGTGGCGAGCTCGGTGAGCTGGAGTTCGAGAACTTCAATGCCGCAGAGGCGACAGTACACGTTCAGGGCCGCAATGTCCATCCCGGTTACGCAAAAGGAAAGATGCTGAATTCCCTTCTCATAGCCCAGGAGTTCAACAGCCTGCTGCCCGCACACAAGAGGCCCGAGAATACCGAGGGTTACGAGGGCTTCATCCACATAACCTCATTCAACGGGACCGTGGAGGAGAGCACGATTGAATATATAGTGAGAGACCATAACAGAAAACTTTTCGAGGAACTGAAGGCAGAGATGCTTCGCTGCGCTGAATTTATCAACAGACGCTATGCCGACGGGACCGTGAAGATTACGCTCAAAGACCAGTACTACAATATGAGGGAGCAGGTGGAACCGCATTATCATATTGTGGAAAAGGCTGTCAAGGCCATGGAGTTGGCAGGGATCAAGCCCCATGTCATGCCTATACGCGGAGGGACAGACGGCGCGAATCTCTCGTTCAAGGGACTGCCCTGCCCCAATATCTTCGCCGGCGGGCTGAATTTCCACGGGAAGTATGAGTGGGTTTCAGTGCAGAACATGGAAAAAGCCTCAGCGGTGATTCTCAATATTATTAAGCTTTACAGCGAGTAGCTCCTGACTTTGTCACCCCCGAATTATAATCTTGCGTATCCGGTTTGGGTACGCAAGTTATTTTTGTGTCAAACTTATCGAGGATGTAGGGCGACAATAGTGAATCCGACTTGCTTTGGATAATCAGCAAAGGGGACAGGGCAAAAGTTCACCGAGGGGCGCCCTCTTGTTGGGCGCAGGTACGAAATCCCTCTGACAGGGGCTTGAGACGGGCCCGGTCTTTCTGCCAAATGAAGTTTCTCCTTGCGGCTTGATGTATCGCAAGCTAAAGTGGCAGTCCGCCGAAACGGGCTCTTATCCCCCTCATTTTGTACTACTTGGCAGAAACAAGTTTCCCCCAAAATGCTCCAATCGCATCCGAAGACTGAAGATATTGGAAGATATTGGAAAGGACGTGATGTGTTTTAAAATTTTATCTTATCTTCACCTCTCAAACTAAGTTTGATTAAAAAATGATAGCCGTTTTATGAAAACATTTCATTTTACCTTGCTGATCTGCTCTGTGGTCCTTGCCGCTTGCAGTAAGGACTTAAACCTGACGGAAGACATTCTTTCGGTAACCACCTCAAATTATTCCATTCCACTTGAAGATGCATTGAAGAGTTTACAGGCATATCTTGACAGTGAGAACGATTTGATGACCAAATCAGAATCGCAAGAAGGTGTCAAATCTCGAATAATTTCTGATGTGCATACAATAAGACTGACCGCTGTCAATACAAAAGGTACAGACTTGCCTGTTGACTGTGATTCTTTATTGTACCTGGTAAATTTCCAAAATGACGAAGGCTTTGCGATTCTTGCCGCAGATAAAAGAATCTCGGATGATGTCATTGCAGTTACTGAAAGTGGCAATATGTCGGAAGAATACCTGTACTCCGCCATTTCTGATTATTCTCGTAAAATCTACCCGGAATATCCCACAACGGGCCCAGGAATAATCACTTCGGATGATTTCCCGGGAGAATATTTTTTAAATCCCAATACCTTCGAACTTTATGATCCCTCAGTTGATGACTATTACGTAGGAAATTATATCGATGATGTTTCGACATCCTCATACGGGGAAGCATACGCGCAACCTAAGCTGATAGGCGATCTGGTTGTGGCATACTCATTAGTTGAAATTACATCTGATGACTTTAATGATAATTCAAATTATAGTGCGAATAATCCGTATGTGGACGAAACAACTGATGATAGCACAAATGTGATAACTGAAATAACGGATACAACCACGACATACATTACTATGGTAGACCCTATTTTAGACTTCGCGAAAAAGTGGACTCAAGAGTCTCCTTTCAACGACTATTGTCCGACGGTATATAAGTGGTTGGTTTTCAAGCCAAAACGCGCAGACGCCGGATGCGTACCCCTTGCCCTTGCAAAGATTTTTACACATCACGAGAAGCCAACCATAACTTACAATGATATTAAGGTTAAATGGGAAGATTTAAAAGCTGATTATACTTCTGCTCGGTCTTCCGCAGCTGCAGCCACAAGACACATTGGGAAAAAGTGCTTTTCCTTGTATTTTTATAACGGAACTTTCACATTCCCAAGTCTCGCAAAATCGTTCATGGGGAAAAACGATTATAACAATGTAGCATTGCAAGATTACAATACATCAACAGTAACTTCCATGCTTGACAAGAACAATCCTCTATTTATTTGTTCAATTCCTCAGTCCGGTATAACTGACAGCCACGGCTGGAACATTGATGGATATAAGATAAAATTCGTCACCCTTACAACTGAATATTATGTCAATTCTGTCTTGAAAGAAACAAAGAGAACAGGTACCAGTACCGTTATGGTGCATTGCGACTTTGGATGGGGTGGAGCATATAATGGTTATTTCGTATCAGGAATATTCGATCTTGGAAGTAGTTCAACAGAATTCGATGAATCGAAATATGCCGGTAAAAACAGCACCTACTATAACTCTTATTTGAAAATCATCAGCTATGAATAGACTAAAGCTGCTCTTGGGCATCACTTTAATTGTTCTTACCGCGCCGGGATGCAACAGGAGTTACACGTACGATGTAAATTCATATATTCAGGAATATACGAAAATTAAAGATGTAATTCTGAAAGAGTATGTATATGATCGTAGCATGATAGCACTTCAATTCTCTCCATTCTCTCACGTTTCTTTCTTATCCGAAGGGGAAGATAAACACGTATATGACAGCCTTTGCACGGCTCATGGAGATCTGGGCTATAATAAACGAATAAGCCTCATACTAAATATCATGAATGTCAGCTCTTATTATCCGGATATTCTTTCAATAGATTTTGTCAGTGACGCTGACTTCGATGAAACTCATCCCGCAGGCACATCTCTAAACGATTACCTGCTAATTACCTATACCAATGCATACGAATACGTCAGCAGCGGGTACTCTTCCGAGAAGCCCCGAGAACAGACAAAACTCCTCTCGGAAATTGAGTCTCAGGACTTATTGCTTCTTCTATCATCTTTCACTTTGTCTTTCATCAAGACCCCAGAGATCGAGATGAAACACACTCTCACTGTAAAGGTAGAACTCTCTGACTCCAGAATCCTCGAGACCTCAATGGATTATTTCTTTCTATCTTGACCAGTCGTAAGTAAGTTATTCACGGGCACCGCGCTCCCGAAAAATTAGGGGCAAAACGAGAGAGGGAAAATGAAGAAGTAATGTAACGACCTATTCCGGGTCGTACGCTGAATACAGGCTCTTATCCCTCTCATTTTGTGTTACTTGGCAGAGACAAGTTTTCCCCGGAATGCTCCAATCGCATCCGAAGACTGCAGATATTGGGGGATAGTGGAAAGGATGTGATGTATTTTAAAAATTTATCTTATCTTCGCCCCTCAAGCTAAGTTTAGTTGAAAACTGATAGCCGTTTTATGAAAACGTTTCATTTTACCTTGCTGATCTGCTCTTTGGTCTTTGCCGCTTGCAGTAAGGACTTGAACTTGACGGAAGACATTCTTTCGGTAAACACATCGAATTATTCTATTGTAATGGTTATTTCGTAACAGGAGTGTTCGATCTTGGCAGTAGTTCAACAGAATTCGACGAATCGAAGAAATATGCCGGTAAAAGCAGCACCTACTATAACTCTTATTTAAAAATCATCAGCTATGAATAAACTGAAACTTTTCCTTGGCATCACTATTATTCTTGTCACAGCGGGATGCAACAGGAATTATACGCACTACGTAAATTCGTATATTTTGGAATATATGAAAATAAAAGATGCACGTTTAGTGAAGACATCTTTATCTGACCCCACAATAGAACTTCAATTCTACATTTTTTCTCGAGTTTCCTTCTTGTCCGAAGGAGAAGACAAACACGTATATGATAGCCTTTGCGCTCTTTATGGAGATTTGGGTTATGATAGGAAAATACACCTTATACTAAATATAATAAATGTCAGCTCTTATTATCCGGAAATTCTTTCAATAGATTTTGTCAGTGACGCTGACTTCGATGAAGCTCATCCCGCAGGCACATCTCTGAAAGACTGCATGCAAATCACCTATACAAGCGCCTACGAATATGTCAGCAGCGGATACACTTCTGAAAAACCCCGAGAACAGACAAAACTCCTCTCGGAAATTGAGTCTCAGGATCTACTGCTTCTTCTATCTTTGCCATCCAAAACTTTCTCTTTTATCAAGACTCCAGAAATCGAGATGAAACACACTCTCACAGCAAAGATAGAACTTTCCGACTCCACAATTATTGAGACCTCAATAGATTACCGCTTCTCCCTTGACGAGTCATAAGTAAGTTATTCAAGCGGGCACCGCGCTCCCGAAATAATCAGGAGCGAAAGACGAGGGCGGCAAAAGTCACTTCTGACTTCCCCTCGTTTTTCGCTCCTTGATGCATCAAAAGAGCAGCTTATACTCGAGTCGCGGGTATCAGGCCTTTTCCTTTTTCAGGATGGCGTATACCATATAGGCACAGATAGCCACGAGGGGCACTATTGCTATCAGTTCTGCCCCCGAAGCCTCCGCACCGGGCTTTACTGTATTCCAACC
Organism: uncultured Muribaculaceae bacterium; assembly: GCA_964569595.1. Taxonomy (GTDB): domain Bacteria; phylum Bacteroidota; class Bacteroidia; order Bacteroidales; family UBA932; genus Cryptobacteroides. The sequence continues at coordinate 48,816 of CAZMTY010000007.1, read as the reverse complement.
ATACATGAACCAGTCAATTTCGGCATACTTCAGTATCGCCGACAGGACTCCCATCAGCGCACCGCCGGCAATGAATCCGCTGGCGATGAGCGTGCCCTTCTCCTTGCGTTCAGCATTCACGGAAGCATCCTTACTGCGGGAACTTACGAACCAGGAGATGGCTCCACCTATCAGCAGGGGCAGATTGAGGTCTATGGGGATGAACATTCCCAGACAGAAAGCGAGGGCGGGCACCTTGAACACCGTCAGCAGTATGGCTATGGCCGCACCTATGCCGTAAAGCAACCAGGGGGCACTTCCGCCGTTCATCATGGGTTCGATAACGGCAGCCATTGCATTGGCCTGAGGGGCAACGAGGGCTCCTTCTCCGGTGAAGCCGAAGGTCTTGTTAAGCACGAGCATGACACCTCCCACTGTGGCGGCGGCAACGGCTGTACCCACGAATTTCCAGACCTCCTGCTTGCGGGGCGTCGTACCTACCCAGTAACCTATCTTGAAGTCGGTAACCAGTCCGCCGGCAGTAGACAGAGCCGTACATACGACTCCTCCTATAATCATTGCCGCAACCATTCCGGCATTGCCCTTGAGTCCGGCAAGCACAAGCACCAACGCCGTGATAATCAGGGTCATAATGGTCATTCCGCTGACCGGGTTAGTTCCGACTATGGCTATGGCATTGGCCGCCACTGTCGTGAAGAGGAAAGCTATCACGGCGACAACCAGCAGCCCTATGACAGCCTGCCAAACCGTATCCACTCCTCCTCCGAGGGCGAAGAACGCGAAGATTCCGATGAGGGTCAGGGCCACACCCCAGACTACCTTGTTCATGGGGATGTCCTGCTGCGTGCGCTCGACTTCGACAGTGCCTTCTTTGGTGGATTTGCGACGGAACTCACCCGCGGCGAGGCCCACTGCGCTCTTGATAACTCCGGCACTCTTTATAATGCCTATGATTCCGGCGGTGGCTATGCCTCCTATACCTATATGTCTGGCGTACTCGCTGAATATCTGGTCGGCCGACATTTCGGAGACCGTCATGGTGATGCCCTTGCCCATGAGGTCAATCACGTCGGCTCCCCAAATAAGGTTCATCAGCGGGATGATTACGAGCCATACGAGCAGGGAGCCGCAACAGATGATGAAGGCATATTTGAGACCCACGATATAACCCAGACCGAGTATCGCGGCACCGGTGTTGAGTTTGAGCACGACCTTGGCCTTGTCGGCGACGACTTGTCCGATATGGAAAAAGGTGGTGCTGATAGTCTCGGCCCAGGTTCCGAAGGTGGCAATCACGAAGTCGTACAGACCTCCTATTATACCGGCTGTCATAAGGGTCTTGGCACTCTTTCCTCCGCCGGCTCCGCTCACAAGCACCTGGGTAGTGGCGGTTGCCTCGGGGAAGGGGAATTTGCCGTGCATATCCTTCACGAAGTACTTGCGGAAGGGAATGAGAAAGAGTATCCCGAGGAAGCCTCCGAGCAGCGAACTCAGGAACATCTGCCAGAAGCTGACATCAAGGCCGAGGATGTAAATTGCGGGGAGCGTGAAGATTGCACCCGCTACAACCACACCCGAGCACGCGCCTATGCTCTGGATAATCACGTTCTGGCCGAGGCCGTCCTTCTTTCCGAGGGCTCCGGTCACTCCAACGGCAATAATGGCGATGGGAATTGCGGCCTCGAACACCTGGCCGACTTTAAGTCCCAAATAAGCGGCGGCAGCAGAGAAAAGCACGGTCATCAGAAGTCCCATCGTGACCGAATACGGGGTTACTTCACGAGGCTTCTCCGTCGCCTTCAACAGTGGTTGGTAGGTCTCGCCCTTCTTCAGTTCCCGATGGGCGTTCTCCGGCAGGCTTAGATTTCTGTTTTCTTTCATGTCTCTCCTTTTGTTTTTCGAAACGTTCTATATACTTTTGGAGACGTTCAGCGTCGCGGGCGTCCTGCTTTTCCTGCCGACGCTTTCTGCTCTCCTCTTTTTTCTGGAGACGTGCTTCCTTTTTGGCAGCTTTCTGCGCCGCCTTTTCCGCATCCCGCGCATCGAGTGCCGCCCATTTGGCATCCCTGCGGGCTATCCTCAGGGCCCTGCGGAGTTCCCTCTCGCTCATGTATTCTTCCTCCTCATCCACGACCTCTCCGACAGCCAGGGAATCGGCCAGGGCTATGGAATCCTGGAGCATGACAAGGCTGTCGCCCAAGTGGAGAAGTGAATCCGAAGCCATGACAAGGCTGTCCTGGACTGCGAGACTGTCAGAGGCTTCTTCCGCCTCCTTCCTTTGCGCTTCCCTTCGTCGTTCCGCCTCGCGTTTCCGTCTCGCCGCTTCCTCGAGACTTGCATAGAGTTCGTCCATCATCCCGCTGAAATAGCGTTCGGTCTGGATGAAGCGAGGACGTTCGAGACTTTCATAATAAGCTCTGTTCGATGGCCTTACCTGAAGAGAGGTGACGTCGAGCGGAGATTTCGGCCTTTCCTCCGGCCGCCATGAGAAGCCCCTGAGCTGACGGTCTTCGGCAGGCAACTGGACCACGGGATAGGCATCGCTTTTCGGACTCTGGAAGTAGTACACGTTCTGCACCTCGCCGTCCTGGAGCGTTGCCGAGAGCATGGTACTCTCGACCTTATTCACCGTGGCCAATTCGTCGTTTTCCTCGAGATAGAACAGGGCTGACACGCCTCCCAAGGCATCGAAACGGCGCAATGCGGCCGTGGAGTCGAAATATGCCAGCACCTCGGAACTTCGTATCTGGTCGAAATGCAGGCTGTCTTCATACACCGCAATGAAGGCATTCGACATCAGGCTCGCCCTGTCCACGGCACTGTTGATGACGAGCACGAAGAGACTGTCCGCAGTGTATTGTCGTCGCCCTTCATTCCATACTACCGGGTCCTTGTAGAATCTCGCTATCGAGTCGAGTTCGCAGAAGCGCAGGGAATCACAGCGCACCTGCATGGTTTCACGGAATATCTTCACGTTGCCCATGCCGGTGATGAAGCCTATCTTGGTCGTATCCCTCGGGCCGGCCAGTGAGTCCGCAGCCATACCGAGAGAATCCAAAGGCATACTCAGGGAGTCCAGGGACATGGAAAGGGAGTCGCTGTACATTCCGAG
>CAZMTY010000007.1:0-45604 GCA_964569595.1 uncultured Muribaculaceae bacterium | reverse complement strand
AAGGCATACTCAGGGAGTCCAGGGACATGGAAAGGGAGTCGCTGTACATTCCGAGTGAATCCCCGCGGAAACTCAAAGAGTCAGAGAACATTCCGAGGGAGTCCTGACGGAAGCCCAATGAATCTGAGAACATGGCAAGAGAATCCCGGGGAAAACCCAAGGAGTCCGCTCGCATGGAGAGCGAATCCGACGGCATCTGAAGTGGCGGGGGTTCTCCTCCCGGATCCCCTCCCAGAGGAGGTTCGGGTTCAGCCCCCGGGCCCTGCGGATCCGCTCCGGCCCTTCCTCCCGGAGGGGCGCCCCGTCCTCCGCCCTGCTGTTCTTCCATCGCCGCTGCAGCCGCGGCCGCAGCCTCTTCGGCAACCCTGCGGCGGTATTCCTGTACGGGGTCTATGATTATGGTCGCGAGTCTCTCTTCCGCGGCCTCGACTTCCTGAACCGGAATATCGCAGTGCCGCATCGTGTAATAGATAAGGGTGTCCGCTCCGAAATAGGTCGTGTCTATCTGCCCCTCATTCTCCTCCCACATCGCCACGGCGGCGTCACGCATCATGGTCACGCGCGAGAGCGAGTCCTCATAGAAAAGATAATTCCCGACCGCGGCAGTGTTCCTGGTAGTGTCCTGTATCTGCACCGTGCCCAGCATCAGCACATCGCCGGTGCTCCGGTAATAGTACAGCGTGTCGCTCCAGCTCTCCTGATTCTCGGACAGGGCATGGACGTTGCCCTTGAAGAAGAATATCTCTTTCTTCCTGTCGTACCAGCCTCCGTCGGCCGAAAGCATGTTCTCTTCCTTCCAGAAATCCACGTAGGAGGTGAACCAGGCCTTTTCCGGCTCGGATTCGTACTCAAGCGTATTGGTCTTGACGAAGACGGAATCGGCGAACATATTGACGTTCCCCTCGAAGATATAGAATTCCGTGGCATTGAAATACTGGCCGTTGTCGCTCTCGATAATCTGGCCGTTCTCGCTTTTCATCGAGGCTCCGCCCGAGAAGACCGCAATGCTGTCCTTGGTGTTGTAATCGAGAATACGGGTACGCAGGATATTTTCGCTCTTGTTTCTCAGCTGCACCAGGGTACCGCGGAATTGCGCGAGGTCCAAGTCTATGAGATAGTCGAGTTTGTCGCTCGTGAGCTCTGTCTCCCCCTGAATCATCCTCACGTTGCCTATGCAGTTGATTACGCTGCTGTCCAACTTCCAGACAGCGCTGTCGCAAATCAGATAGGTGCCGTTGTGCAGGAAAGTGGCATCCATGGCCTTGCGGACAAGGCCCTCCGGAGTTTCCTGCTGCTCGATGAACTTGGCACTGATAAGCCTGACAACAGAATCTGTCTGCTCGGTTTGCGGCCGAGCAGACAGTGAAACAAGAGCAGGCAACAATGCCGCCAACAGTTTTACTATTCGTCTTTTCTTACCTTTTCCGCCCATCCTTCACGGGAAAAGTCACAGTCACCGAAAAGCGGGTCTATGACGATGTATGTGTCAACGAGTTTACTGTCTATGAACTCGTTGATAGCTTCGTTCTGTTTAATGTTCGTGACCAGATTCAGCAGGTCAGTGTAGTCCGTCTCGAAATTGGCCGTGTGTGCCGGGAGTACCCTGTCGAGACGGATAATCTTGTAAACCAGGTTGCCGCTGCGTCCCTCGTTGTCCAAAGAGGTGATAGGCTCGGATACCTGACCGACCTCCAGATTCTCCACCGCCCTGTAATCCTGGGGTTTGAGCTGGTCTATCTCAAAGTATGAAGAGCCGGTGTACGGGTCGGCCATCTGGCCTCCGTTGGTGCGGGTGGCCGGGTCCTGCGAATAGAAGAAAGCCGCCTGCTGGAAACTTATCGTGCTGTCCACCACTATTGCAGTGCGCAGGCTGTCGAGGGTGGCGTAGGCCTCGTCGCGGTCTTCATCCGTGTAGCGGGGAGTGATGAGGATATGACGGGCGTTGAACATATCGCCCTCCTTCTGGAGCACTTCAATGATATGGAAGCCGTCGGGAGTCTCTACTATCTGGGATATGAGTCCGGGCCTGAGCGCCATGGCGGCATCGGAGAACGCAGGCCAGAATATGGATTTAGAAGCCATTCCGAGTTCGCCTCCCTTCATGGCACTTCCCGTGTCCTCGGAATAGAGACGGGCCAGGGTAGCGAAGCTTTCGCCGTTGATAATACGCTCACGCAGCGACAGGAGCCTTTCTTTTACCGCCGTCGCAGCCGCTTCCCTGTCGGGGTAAATACAAATCTGGCTCATCTGGTATTTCACCGGAATCACGGGCAGAGAGGAGACATCGGCCGTATCAAGATATTGTTTGACGTCGTAAGGGGTGAGCAGAGGTATCCTGCCGGCTATTTTCTGCTGCTCCTGCTGGGTGAGGCTCTGTTCCTCGAGTTGGGCCTGCCACTCCTGACGGAGCCTGTGCATGGGCTTGCCGAAATATTCCTCGACTGCCGCATCTCCTCCCAACGCGGTGCGAATCTGGTCGAGACGCTGGCTAAGGGTGGCGCTTACGAGTTCACTGTCGACGGTAAGCGAGTCCACGCGCGCCTGCATCAGAAAGAGCTTGGATTCCATGATGCTCTCGAGAAGCTCGCAGCGCATGTTCCTGTCGGAGGAATAGCCCTGGGCATTGAGTATCTGCACCTCGGATTCGAGATCCGACAACTTTATCATTTCGTTGCCTACTACGGCTACGGACTTGTCAATTACGGAGTTGTATTTCTGTGCAAACAGAAGATGGCCGGACATCAACAGGGCCAGAACGGCTGAAATCTTGAAAAAATTCCTCATTTCAATAAATTACAAATTGTTTGTTTTCGAGCGCGTTGTCAAGCAAGTCCCGTTCCAAAGCGGCGAGCAGTTCCTGCTTTCTGCTGCTCAGGATTATGTCCCTGATTGCATCGGAACAGTATTCTATCGGAGCAATCCCCGTACGCACCATGTCATAGACATAGGCCGCAAGCAAATCCCCCCTGCCTTCCGGCTCCAGGACTATCATGTCGTTCCTTATCATGGACAGCATTCCGTCGAGGTCAATGGAAAAGGCCCGGGCCACGTCCCTCGAGTCTATCCAGGTTTCCGAATTGTCGAAATATCTCAGGGCGCCGCTCCGTGCAAGGGAATCGGCTATGGCCAGGTCATCGTAGTCATCTGAAGCCATGAGTCGGAGAAGCTCGTCCTTCACCGGAGAATCCTTCATCACGTTCACGAAACGCACCTTCATGATGGGCCTCTGGAGCCTGAAATCCTCCTGGTGCGACATATAGTAGTCGCGTATCTGGGCCTCGGTAATCAGAGTGTCGAGCCTGTCGTTGAGGTATCTCTGCTCGTAGCGGTACTTGACGAGGGTGCGGCGGTAGTACTCGAGCTCCGCAGACACATCGAGTTCAGACTTGGACAGTTCCTTCTCCGCCAGACGGGCATAAAGCCTTTGGGAGGCCCAGGAAGAGATATACCTCTCCGCGAGCCCGGCACTGTCCGCCGGGGAAATCATGTCCGGAATAACGGCGTCTACCTCGGACCTGTATAACTTTTCCTTGCCGACCCTGGCCACCACCTCGTCATCGTGAAGTATGGATGAAACGAGATTGCAGGAGACGGGCACCTGAACGAGAAGCAGGGTCACAAGACTGAAGGACAGAAAACTCCGCATGAGGACAAAAATAGCAATTATCCGTTAATTCTCGGCCGCAATGGCCATTATTATTGCGTCAACGAGAGGGCTTGCAGCCCAGCTCGATACCGTGACATTATTGGTCATGACCGAAAAGGCTATGGTCCGGGACATGTCGCCGTCCCCGGAAGGCAGGATGTATCCGCTGTAGCAGCGTATGCCGTTCATCGAACCGCTTTTCATGTGGATGCGCTCACGGAGGACCACGCCACCCGTAAAGAAGAATTTGTGCTCAATTGTACCTCTGCTGCCGGGAACGGGGATGGATTTCAGGTAGACGTCGAACTCCGGTTCCTTCGTCATGGCTGTCAGGAAGTCCACGAAGTAGGAGGCCGAGATGTAGTTCTTCCGCGAAAGGCCGCTGCCGTCCGCAAGCTGGCATCTCCCTCTCACCGGAAGGCCCATGGAGGCGAGGATTTGCTCCGCCGCCTTCAGACTTCCGTCCCCGAAACACGAATAGCCGGAATTCAGGCCGGTCATTTTCAACAGGGCCTCGGCGAAGAAATTGTCGCTCTCGTGGTTGGTCTCGTAAATTATGGACGCGAGATTGGCGGACAGGGTGTTCCCTATGTCGGTGAGTTTCTCCTTGGGGAGGGCGGCTTCGGAGTTTGCGTACCGGCCCGGTTCGGTGCGTATCATTCCGCGAGGGTCGATGTCCGCGCAGCCCCCGCTGACTCGCATGCCTTTATCTTTGAGATAGTTAAGGAAGTAGTAGGCGCAGGTGTAGGCCCCGAAACGGTTGGAACCCTTGTAGGTGTAACCATTGCGGTCTACGGGGAAAGAGCCCCCGAAATCACCCACGGGTGCAAGCGGGGTATTGACGTAAAAGACCGTATTCGCCGTTCCCTTTCCGCCGGTCACCGCCGTGACGGAATAACTCATCCACGGGGTCTGAGGATACCGCGCCTCGATTTTCGGCCGGGCTCCGGGCGCTGCACCCGGAGTAATATGGAAATTCTGGGCGTTCTCGAAGAAGTTGAGACCCTGAGGTCCCGTACCGTAGTTCGTTCCGAGGTCGTCGTAGGACCAGCCGAGATTTTCGGAGTTGGGACTGTCGAAGAACCGGGGGTCAGCTATTATGCGGCCTTCGATACTCCTGATTCCGGCCCCGCGCAGAATGCCGAGCCAGCGGGAAAAGAGGGACTCGAGGGGGTCGGCACAGACGTTATTCGCTCCCGTGGTGGGGTCACCGCCTCCGACTATGTAGAGGTCACCCTTGAGTACGCCGCCCTGTATGCTTCCGGAATACGCAAGCCCGGTGCTGAACCTGAAATCCTTGCCCAGGACCTTGAGGGCGAGTCCGGTAGTTATGAGTTTTACGTTCGATGCGGGCACCATCTTCAGCTCGGGATTGACCGCGACTATGGTATCTCCGTCCATGGTAAGGGCAAGTATGCCCACTACCGAGGAGGCCAGGGCGTCATTGGAACAGATTTCCGCGATTTTCTCCGCCGCGCTACGGCTGGTTTCCGCGGCCGCTGCCCCCCTTGCATCAGCAATCGCGCCCCATCCTGTAATAAGAAGAAGCGCGACCGCTGCAGACAATGTCTTTCTCCAACTCATTTGACGGTCTCTTTCACGGCGGCACTGAGTTTCGTGTAGAGTTCATCCGTCCTGGTAAGGACTTCTTTGCGCAAAGCGTTGTAGTAAGCCCTCCTTTCTTTCTTGTCGACCTTGGCGTTGGCCTTGACCCTGAGTTCATTGTAAAGGGCGACAGCCTGTTCGATGAGTTCCTCGGCCGCGTCGTTGGCCTTAGTGTTGACAGTAGCCACCAACGAGCAATCCTCGATGACCGCCGCGAGCACGTATTCGATTTCTTTCTTGATGTCCCTTAAATTCATGGCGTATAATATTTACAAGCGGGCGAATTTAATCATTTTTATCGGAAATACCATGGTCTGACACTGACCTCACTGCAAGCGTATTCCTCGCCGACATGGCCGAGTATGCGCCTTACGGCAATGGGTTTGCGGCCGTAGGAATCGCTTTCCCCGTCCTTGAGCGAATTGACCCTGACAAGGTGGGAGGAATGTATCATACGGGTGTCGCCTATGTACATGCCCACGTGGGTCACCGATCTTATCCTGCCGTTGGAGTCAAGACTGCCGAAGAAGACCAGGTCACCGGGCTGCATGGCCTCGAAATCGAAGGGGACCCCGACTCCGCAATGGATTTGCTCGCGGGCGTTGCGGGGCAGGACTATTCCGTTCATCATGTAGACGAATTTCGTAAGGCCGCTGCAGTCGAAGTGCTTGACAGTGTTGCCGCCCCACATGTAAGGAACACCCGTCAGCCCGAGCGCGAAGTCCACAAGGGTGGAGGCGTCGGCTTTCCGCGAAGCTGCCCATGAAGCGAAGTCTTCGAGTTCGCAGCTGCGCACCCAGCCTTTGGTTCCCGAGGGCAGGCTTACGGAGGTCCAGCCGCACAAAACATGGGCGCCGCAGCCCGGGGGATTCCCCTGGTTCGCGGGGCCTTCCGACCGGGCTGAAACTCCCGGTACGCTTTCTTCCGGGCCCCGGAGCAGCAGGTCACCCATGATGAGATCGCATATTCTCGGGGAGGCGGCATCGGGGAGGGTATATACGTGGGTGTACTCGGCCGTACATATATACTTGGGGGCTGCGATGTAGGCATCTTTCTGCGCATCATCCATGAAGGTCAGCACGAGTTCCGTGGTCCAGCAGTTCCTGTAGTCCGGGGCATTGACCCTGCGCCAGTAGCGCTCGCTGCCGGTTACTTCCAGCACCGTACCCATGAGACACTGCGTTTCATTGGCGGATTCGTAGTCGGGTTTCGCCCGGAGAAAACACGAGGACACGTTCACCACGGCCCAATTCTTCTGCTGTGCGCCTGCATCCGGCACGGAAATCAGGGCCACAAGAAGGAGTATGAGGATTTTTTTCATTTTGTTGTTCGTTGAGAGTTCACAAGCCGGAAATGGCGGCCTGCAAAAGTAAGAAGAGTGCCCGGATGATACAAAAAAATGACAGGCTGGAATGCTTGTCATTATCTTGGCGTTGTAGCGAGAGTGGGGCATGATCCCACGACCTCCGGATTATGAATCCGACGCTCTAACCAGCTGAGCTACCTCGCCTTTTTACCCTCGAAGGGTGGTTGAGATAGAAGGACTCGAACCCTCACTGACAGAGCCAGAATCTGTAGTGCTACCATTACACCATATCTCAATATGCTTATGTCAAATCCCAACGCGCGTTTGGGACTGCAAATGTACAACAGTTTTGCTTAAATGCAAAATTTTTTGGTTATGCCCGTATAACCTGGACTTCTCCCTTGAGACCGACCTTGATTATCTGCGAGGCACGCCCGGTGGAGGAGTTCCCGTATCTCTTGGGAACCACGAAATCCACGGCATCGAGTATCTCAGGGGAAATGCCGTCGAAGCCCGCGGGAGCCGGCTCTCCGGATATATTCGCCGATGTGCTTACGAGAGGCTTGCGGAAACAGCGGAGCAACTCGCGGCAGAAAGCGCCGCCCCCGTCCTTTGCGCCAGCCGTTTCTTCGGCCAAAGGAATGCGCATCCCCACGGAACCGTCCTCGGCGACCACCTGTTCGGCAAGCCCCTGCGCCCCGGGATAGATGATTGTCATCGGCGCATCGTTGACTTCGACGAGGTCTACGGCAATGGAGGGCACTTCCCTTACATACCTTGCCACCATATCGAGGTCGCGGACAAGCAGGACGAGCGACTTGGACTCTGCCCGGCGCTTGATTTCAAATATCCTGGCGACAGCCTCGCCGTCGGTGGCATCGCAACCCAGGCCCCAAATAGTATCCGTGGGATAGAGTATCACGCCGCCCCTGTTCAGCGTGCCGACCGCTTCTCTTATTATTTCGTTTACGTCCATGTCGTCAGAAATTGTCCTTGTCGAAAAGTCTGCCCCTCTTCCTCCAGAAAAGTATCATGAGGTAGCCGATGAGCATACCTCCGAGATGGGCGAAATGGGCCACTCCGACTACGGTTCCGGTGATGCCGGTAATGAGCTCGATAGCGGCGAAAATTATCACCATCCACTTGGCGCTGAGCGTCACGGGCGGGAAAAGCAGGGTCATCCTCGACGCAGGGAAAAGCATTGCGTAGGCTATCAGTACACCGTAAATGGCTCCGGATGCTCCCACCGTGGGAGTCAGTTTAACGGCAACCATATTCTGAATCGCCTGCACGCTGCCGCCTGCCGCAGCCTCAATATAGCCCTGCATCTGCAGGTATTCCACACCCGTATGCAGGGCAGCCGCTCCGAGTCCGCAGATAAAGTAGAAAAGCAGGAACTTCTTGGAACCTATGACCCGTTCTGTCACCGAACCGAAGAGATAGAGGGTGTACATATTGAACAGGATATGCCAGAAACCGCCATGCATGAACATGTGGGTGAGCACCTGCCACCAATGGAAGTACTCCGATGAGGGATAGAAAAGAGCGAACTCCTGAGTCATGAACCCGCGGTTGATCAGGGTCGCTATGAAAACAATGATGTTTATGATTATTATATTCCTCGTAACGGGAGGTACCCCGCCCAGGAATCCGCGTCCTCCGCCGTCGTTCCCGTAATTTCCGTAGTAATATGGCATTTTGATTAAATGTGTAAGTTACTATGTCAGAAGAACTTGTCCAATTCTTCATATTTAATGACGCCGAGCGTCCTCTTACCCCTGGGAGTAAGTTCGGGGGTCTGCACTGCAAAAAGCGTGTCGACAATATGGACCGCTTCCGGCTCTGACATATTGACAGTCCAGTGGTCGGCATCCCGAGCCGCCATTTTCTCCGCGAGGGTCTGTTCCATAATGCCCGGGAGAGAGCCCGTGCCATCGGAGAAGATGCCGACAAGGCCTTCGAGGGTCGCCTGTATATCTTCGCTGTCACAGCTGCTGCCTTCCGGAACACCGTTCACCTTGAGCGTACCTGCCCCGGCGTCTTCAAGGTCGAAACCGAGGAGCTCGAGGGTATCCGCATGTTCCTCCAGCACGAGTTTGTGCTCCGCAGCCATTTCTATGTTCACCGGGAAAAGGGGAACCTGAGTGGTGTGGAAGCGGCCGTTGAGCTGCCCCAGATAGCGTTCGTAAAGTATGCGTTCCCGTGCTCTTCTCGCGTCTATAACCATGACGCCTGACTCTACAGGGGTGAGTATGTATCTGTTACGCACAACGAGCAGTCTGCGGCCGGACTCCTCAATGTCGAACAGCCGTCCGTAGCCTCCGGCATTCCTGTCCACAAGGGAGGCATAGGCGCCGCGGTAAGCCTGTCCGTTTCCTGCGTCGGTCTCCGCCGGCCCGTACTCGGGGAAAGACGGGGCCGAATTTCCGGCCGGAACGCTGCGGAAGGGGTCGTAGTCGGGGTCGGTGCCTATGACAGGCGCGCTCATTCCCGCGTAATCCGCGAAGTTTTTTCCGAGTTCGGGAAGGTCCACCGCTCCGGAGGTGTCGAAGTCTATGCTGGCGCCGAAACTGTTGCGTCCCAGGCTCTCCCGGACGCAGGCATAGAGTATCTGGAATATCATGCTGTCGTCCTCGAACTTGACCTCGGCCTTGGTGGGGTGTATGTTCACGTCCACGCTCTCCGCCGCGGTTTCGAGGCAGATGAAATAGGCCGGGGTGACTCCTTCTGGAACAAGGTCCTCGTAGGCCCTCATGACGGCCTTGTGGAGATAGGGGCTGCGGAAATACCTTCCGTTAATGAAGAAGAACTGCTTGCCCGGAGTCCTTTTCGCAGCGTCGGGCCGGCCCACGAAGCCGTGTACCCTGACGACCGAAGTCTGGGCCGAGATGTCGACGAATTCGGAGGTTGCAGCCGAACCCAGGAGGTCGAGGATTCTGAATTTGAGGGACTTTGCCTTTTTCAGCACGAAGAGGTCGCGGCCGTTGCTGTTCAGCGTAAAAGCGATTTCCGGCCGGATTATGGCCACGCGGGTGAATTCTTCTATGATATGCTTCAGCTCGACCTTGTCGGACTTGAGGAATTTGCGGCGGGCAGGGGTGTTGTAGAACAGGTTGCTCACCGAAAAAAACGAACCTACCGCTGCGGCTTTGGAGGCTGTCTGAACCTTGCCGGAAGGGCTCAGTCGGACTTCCGTAGCCGTTTCATCCGTGCTTCTTCTCGTTCTGAGCACCACGTCCGAAACCGCAGCTATGCTCGCAAGGGCCTCGCCGCGGAAACCGTAAGTAAGTATGCCGTCGAGGTCTTCGGCGGCAGAAATCTTGGAAGTGGCATGGCGCTCAAAACAGAGCACCGCATCGGACGGGCTCATGCCGCAACCGTTGTCCACGACCTGGATGTTAGTGCGTCCGGCATCGGTGACTATGACGTCAACCTGTGTGGCGCCAGCGTCAACGGCATTCTCCATCAGCTCCTTGACCACCGAAGCGGGACGCTGCACCACTTCCCCGGCAGCAATCATGTTGGCGACCTGCGCGGGCAGTACCTTGAGTTTCCCCATTCCGCCCTACAGCAATGAGTAGAACTTGGCTATATACCACAGGACGACGGCTATGAGCAACATCGTCACTATGCCGATAAGGGTCTGGGCCTTACGCAGATGACTGCGCGTGCGCTGGTAGTTGCCACCGCGGAGGGAGCCCTTGATATAGGAGCCGGGGACATAGGTTCCCTTCTCCTTTTCCTTTTGGAGAGACCCGTCAACCGCCCCGAAACGGCGCTTGAGCTCCTCCTTTTCCGGGTCGTAATATATCGGCTTGTAATTGAAAACGCGGTGTTCGTTATCACCGAAAAGGTTAAACATTCCCATATCCTGCGAATTTAACCATTTTCCCCGATTATACGGTAAAAATCGGTATTTTTGGACGGACAAACCAAGTGCTTATGGAATACAGGACAGGACAGGGATATGACGTACACCGCATCGCGGAGGGCTTGCCCATGACCTTGTGCGGGCTAAGGATAGCAAATGACAGGGGCTTCGTGGCCCATTCGGACGGAGACGTGGCCATACACGCGCTCTGCGATGCCCTCCTCGGCGCCCTTGCTCTCGGAGACATAGGACATCTTTTTCCGGACAGTTCCGAGGAATTTGCAGGTATCGACAGCCGCATCCTTCTTTCGAGGGTGATGCGACTGGTGGAACAGCGGGGCTGGAAGCTGTGCAATGCCGATATAACCATAGCCCTGCAGGCCCCGAAAATCGCCCCCCACATCCTGCAGATGCGGGAAATTCTTGCCGGAACAATGCACACCGACACGGACAGGGTCAGCGTCAAGGCCACGACGACAGAACGCCTGGGCTTCGTCGGACGCGGAGAAGGCTGTGAGGTCTGGGCCGTAGTGCTTCTGCAAAGGGAAAATCAGGCTCCGTAGGCCGTTGCCCTGCCGGAATTATGGAGATATACCGCTGCCACCGCAAGCATGGCGGCGGTTTCTGTGCGCAGGCGGCTGCTTCCGAGATGTACCGGAATCCAGCCCGCGGCTATTGCCTGTTCGACTTCCTCGGGCGAGAAATCTCCCTCGGGACCTATCAACACTGACACATCCGAAGCCACCGTTTCCATGGCGCGAGCGACGGGAAGTCTCGGAACGGAAGGCTCGAAGCAACAGCAGATGAGTTTGAGGCCGGGGAGTCCGGCTGAAGACGCGATATAGTCCCGGAAGTTCTCCGGCTCGGAAATCACCGGCAGGGCAGCCTTGAGCGACTGTTTGGCTGCCGAAAGCATAACCCGCTTCAGCCTCTCGGTACGGAGCACTTTTCTCTCTGAATGTTCGCCGATTATGGGCACGAGCCTGTCAAAGCCCATTTCCGTGGCCTTTTCTATGAACCACTCAAACCTGTCGTTGTTCTTGGTCGGACAAACCGCCATTGTGAGACGGTAGGGATGTGCGCCGAAGCCCCGTTCTTCCGACAGAATCTCCGCCTCGGCCTTTTTGGCATCGGCGAGGGTCAGACGGCAGTGCAGCAGGGTCCCCTTCCCGTCGATTACCGAAATTTCGTCGCCGGCCCTGTGGCGCAGGACACGGACACAGTGGGCGGATTCCTCGCTTCCGAGGGCCAGACCGCCCTCCCATATATCTTCTGAATAGAACAGTTCCATGGTCTCGGGTTATTTGAACAGGGTTCTGACGAGGGCGGGGATGTCCGCGACCTTGACGGTCTCTATTCCCCCGGGGACTTCCCCGAGCCGGGAATATGAGGAAATGAATATACGCTTCATTCCCAACCTCGCAGCTTCGGAAACGCGTCTGTCGCTCTGGGCCACCGGGCGTATCTCCCCGCTCAGTCCCACCTCACCCGCAAAGCAGACATCGGGAGGCAGGGCGAAATCGAAATTGGAGGAGAGTACCGCACAGACCACCGCAAGGTCGCAGGCCGGGTCGCTGACCCTCAGTCCGCCGGCCATGTTAAGGAATACGTCCTTGGCGCTGAGCCTGAAGCCCGCCCGCTTTTCGAGCACAGCGAGGAGCATATTCAGCCTGCGTATGTCGAAACCGGTCGCCGAGCGCTGGGCCGTGCCGTAGACCGCCGAACTCACGAGTGCCTGGACCTCGAACAGAAAGGGACGGGTGCCGTCGAGCATGGCGGCCACTGCGGTGCCGCTCAGACCCGACTCATGTACCGGCATGAGCATTTCCGAGGGATTGGACACTTCCCGCAGGCCAGTTCCCGTCATTTCGAATACCGCGAGTTCGGAAGTGGAGCCGAAGCGGTTCTTGATGCTGCGCATAATGCGGTATGCCCCCCTGCTGTCGCCTTCGAACTGCAACACTACATCGACTATGTGTTCGAGTATCTTGGGCCCGGCGATGAAGCCGTCCTTGGTGATATGGCCTATCAGGATTACCGGTATTCCGCTCTCTTTGGCCAGGCGCAGCAGCATTGAAGCCACTTCCTTCACCTGGCTGACCGAACCGGGAGCCGATTCCACCCTGTCCGTGTACATGGTCTGGACCGAATCCACTATCACGAGGCCGGGCTGCATCCTCAGGGCCTCGTCCACCACGTCCTCGATATGGGTTTCGCAGAAGATGAAGCAGTCGGAATCATCGCCTCCGAGCCTCGAGGCACGCATCCTCACCTGGCGGGCACTTTCCTCCCCGGTAACATAGAGCGTGGTCATGCCCTTGCAGAACAGAGGTATCTGCAGGCTGAGAGTGGACTTTCCTATTCCGGGTTCTCCGCCTATGAGCACTAAGGAGCCGGGCACCAGACCGCCTCCGAGCAGCCTGTCCAGTTCAGTTATGCCGAGCAGTATGCGGCTCTCCGCAGAAGAATCGATTTCTCCCAATTTCCGCGGGGCTGAAACCGCGTGTCCTGCTGTCGGGGCCGTCCTGCGCTCCGAACGGGAAGCCTTGGACTGGACCGGAGCCTCAACCATAGTGTTCCACTCGCCGCACGCCGGACAGCGCCCCATCCACTTGGGGCTCTCGTTGCCGCAGGACGTGCAGTACCAGAATGTCTTTTCGCTTTTCGCCATTTCCCTGCAAAAATACGTAGAAGCCGGACGCAAAGAAAATGTTTTTTCGCTATCTTCCGGGGAATTTGGACAACGAAACTTATGAATACCATTCTCAAAAACTCATTAAGGCTGGCTCTCTGTCTGACGGCGGCCGTGGGATTGAGCTGCAATCTCGGCGCACAGATACGATTGCCCGTAGTCATAGGCGACAATATGGTCCTGCAGCAGGGCAAGGAAGTCGCAATCTGGGGTGAGGGAACGCCCGGGAGAAAAATCAGCGTGAAATTCGGCGGACAGACCGTCAGGACCGAGGTGGCGCAGGACAGCAGCTGGATACTGAGACTGGCTCCCATGGAGTCCAGTTTCGAGCCGCGCAGCATGGTGATTTCCGACGGGAAGACCAGTCTGACTCTCCAAAATATACTTGTCGGGGAAGTGTGGCTGGCATCCGGACAGTCCAACATGGAATACAGGATGGACCGCAAAAGCAATTACCTGCCTCCCGAGCGGGGTGAGGACGTGCAGAAGCGGCTATTCGAACAGGGCGGAGACCCGAGGATAAACGTACTGTTTGTAGAGAGGGTCATCGGGGTGGACACCCTGCCCTCGGACGGGTGGAAAAGTTCGGACCGTGAAAGCATTGCGGAAGTGTCCGCTCCGGCATATTTCTTTGCCCTGAACCTCGCGGACAGTCTGAACGTGCCGGTGGGCATAATCAGCAGCTCATGGGGCGGCTCGCAAATCGAACTGTGGACAGCTTCGGAAGTGATTTCGTCTTACGTAGGCTCCGACCCCTATATCGCCCCCTGCTTCGGCATTGACCCGGCGCTCTACGGTTCCAAGTTCCACAGCATGATAAAGCCCCTAATCCCCTACACCCTGAAGGGCTTCATCTGGTATCAGGGCGAGAGCAACCTTTTGGGCAATCCCGTCAGCTTCATCACCTACCTTGACAAGCAGTGCCTGCTTATGGACAGCTGGCGCAAGCTTTGGGGCGAGGAGGACCTGCCTTTCTACCACGTGCAGCTCGCTCCCTACGATTATTCACGGCGTAAAGACCCCTATCCCGTAAGCCGTGACCTTCTGCCACGTTTCTGGCTGATGCAACAGCTGCTGGCGGATTTGCCCCACGGCGGCATGGCCCTGACCATAGACCTCGTGGACGATACCGGCGATATACATCCTCCCTACAAGGACGAGGTGGGACGGCGTCTGGCCCTGCTCGCACTCAGGAATGACTACGGCAGGACGGATCTCACGGCCAAGGGACCGGAATTCCGGTGCATCGAAATGCTCGACGGGGAAATAGCGGTCAGTTTCTACAATGCCGCCGGGCTGCACACCCCTGACGGCAAGGCTCCGGAAGGCTTCGAATTGCTGACCAGGACGGGGCGGATGCTGAGGCCGGAATGCAGGATAGACGGGGAGAAAGTGATTCTTGTCATGCCCGAAGGTGTGGAGGTGGGAGAAGTGCGCTTCTGCTGGGATGAAAGTGCCACCACCAACCTCTACAACGGTGCGGGCCTGCCGGCCTATCCTTTCATCGAATACACGGGCACCGCCGTCTGGGGAAGTCAGGACCCCGAACTTCAGGACCTCTGGAGCCGGTAGAGTTCCATATCCCCGATCCGGCCGTTCTCTATCTTGAAGCGCAGTGCCGTCCGCACTACGTGCCAGCCTTGTATCCCCGCAGCTCCGGGGTTGATATATAGCATATTGCGGCTCTTGTCGTTCATTACCTTGAGAATATGGGAGTGGCCGCAGACGAAGACGTCGGGGCGGTAAGCGTCGAGCAGCACTTTCGCGTCCTTCGCATAATGGCCGGGGGAGCCGCCTATGTGTTTGAGCAGGATGCGCAGTCCCTGTTCCTCGATAATCCTGCTTTCCGGGTATTCAAGACGTATGTCCTGGCCGTCGCAATTCCCGTACACTCCTATGAGGGGTTTGAAGGCGGCTATTTCCCGGACGAAGTCAATCCCTCCGCCGAAATCTCCGCTATGCCAGATTACGTCCACGGGCTCCAGGAACTTCCTGAAGCCCGCACCGAATACCCCGTGGGTATCACTGATAAGTCCTACGAACATTATTTGTCGTTATGAATTTATTCCCCGGATTCGGAGACGGACGCAAGGCGTTTCTCCCAGGCCCAGGCCGCAGCGAGGGTCTCGTCGAGGTTCCGCTCCGCCTTCCAACCGAGTTCCACGTTGGCCAGGGTAGGGTCCGACCATATTGCGGGCACGTCGCCGTCCCTTCTCGGGGCAAATTTCCAGTTCAGCTTGAGTCCGTTGACCTTCTCGAAGGTATTGACCAACTCCAGCACGGACACCGGCCGGCCCGTACCTATATTGAAAATCTCGTAGTCCTGTTTCATCTTGCCGTCCAGCATCCTCGACACCGCGCTCACGTGGGCCTTTGCGAGGTCTACCACGTCGATGTAGTCCCTCAGGCAGGTTCCGTCGGGAGTGTCGTAATCATTGCCGAAGACTGACAGGCACTCGCGCTTCCCTATTGCAGTCTGGGTGATGAAAGGTACGAGGTTATTGGGGACGCCCCGGGGCAGTTCGCCTATGAGGGCGGAAGGGTGGGCGCCTATGGGATTGAAATAGCGCAGGGCTATGCCCCTGATGCCGTCGTAGGCATGGACACTGTCGCGCAGTATGTCTTCACAGATTTGCTTGGTGTTGCCGTAGGGCGAGGTTGCGGGCTGGCGGGGACTCTCTTCCGTCACAGGCAGCTTCTCCGCGACTCCGTAAACCGTAGCTGAAGATGAGAACAGCACATTGCAGCCTCCGTGGCGGCGCGAGGCCTCGACTATGTTCACGAAAGACTGGATATTGTTCCTGTAGTACATGAGCGGGTCCGCTACCGACTCGCCTACTGCCTTGTAGGCCGCGAAATGGATTACCGCATCGATATGTACGGAGGAGAAAAGCACATCCGTCGCCGACGCGTCACAAAAATCCATTTTCACGAAGGGCAAATCCCTGCCGACTATCCGGCACACGCCCCTGTAGTTCGTCTCGTCGCAGTTCGACATATTGTCCGCGACCACCACTTCGTAGCCGGCCTCGCAGAGTTCCACGGCCACGTGGCTCCCTATAAATCCGGCCCCGCCGGAAACAAGTACAGTCTTCTTCATATACTCAACGTTTAAAAGCGGCCGGCAGACCTGTCCGGGGCCGCACAAATGCAAATATCGGAAAGTATTTTTGAATTCTTGCGATATACGCTCTCTTTCCGAAACCCGGAGCGGCCAACCGAAATAAAGCCCCGACTTTCACAAGCCAGGGCTTTGCCGTATATAATGTTTTGGTTTTGAAAAGAAAGAAGCTGAATTCAAATCTGTTTAAGGGTAATTCAATGAAATTACCGAATTCTCCTTGATACAAGCCTTTGACAAGCTCACCGCTTCCGGGCAACACGCGTCAGAAGGCTATATTTTCACCTTTGTAGAAATCCAGAAGCCTGGTCTGGAAGAGGCATTCGTATTTCGAACGCACGAGGTCGGATTCCGCGCTCAGGAGGCTGTTCTTCGCATCGTTGTATTCACTGATGCCTGCCTTGCCGCCACGGTACTTTTCCTCGGTCATTTCAAAATTCTTCCTCGAACTGCGGGCTGTTTCCTCGCTGCTCGCATACTGGGCCTGCGCGGCTACGGCATTGTAATAGGCCTGCTGTATCTCCTTGTACAGCGACTTGCGCACGCTCTCGACCTCGAGCTGCAGGTTCTGGTAGTCGAGCTCGGCACTGCGCACCGAATTGCGGGTCGAGAACCGCGAGAACACGGGTACGCTCAGAGTAAGGCCGATATATTGGCTGAAATTGTTCTCCAACTGCCGCCCAAAACTATCCGAGGACAGATTGGACGTAGTGTAAAAGTTGGTGCCTATGCCGCCGGTAAGGGAGAGGCTCGGGAGATATGCCCCCTTGGCCTTGGCTATGCTGACCTCCGCGTATTCAAGGTTAAGCATGGCGGAACGCACGGCCGGCTTTTCCTCAACCGCAGCCGCATAAATGGACTCGGGATTCTCGAGCAGACGCGGCTCGAAAGTGTCAAGCGGCGGCTCCGCAATATCGAAGCCCTCGGGAGAGGAAAGTTCCAGAAGCTGGCTGAGGTCCAGAAGAGCGAGTTGCAGATTGTTGTCGGCCTCGGTAAGAGTGAGCCGGCTTTGGGCAAGAGTAGCCTCCTGGGCCACCACATCGGCCTCGCTGAGCTTTCCGGCATTGGCCCTGTCGCAGACCTGTTCGAGCAGTTCCTCATCGAGTTCGACCTGGGCCTGGGCCACCTTGAGCATTTCCTTGCAATAGAGTATCTGCACGTAGCCTTCGGCGACACTGACCCTTATGTCGTCCTTGGCTTTCTCGAGGTCTTCCGTCGCGGCTGCAAGGCTGAGTCTGCCGAGCTTGATGCCGTTCTTGATGTCGAAACCCTGAAAAACGGGAATTTCCGCGCCAAGGGTGAAAGAAGTCGAAGTGGTGTTGGAGTTGGTGTAGGTGTTGTCTGCCGTAAGTCCGCGGCCAAATGAGAGGTTTTCACTCGCCGAAGCACTTACGCCCGGCAATCTCCTTCCCCTGGCGGTGCTCAACTCGACTTCCCTCTGCTTGAGTTCTATCTCGCTCTGGCGCACGGAGATATTGTGCTCGAGCGCATGGTCTATGCAGGCCTGGAGCGTCCATTTCCCTTCAGGAGCGTCGCCCGTCGGGTTGTCCGGACCGTTCTGGGCGCTCCCCGTTGCCGTCACTGCGCCGAGGAGCAGGAATGTTGTTATATATAGCTTTTTCACGATGTCTGTCAATTGATTATCCTTATTCCGCGTACCTTGTCCCCCACATTGAGGCCGGACTTGATTTCTATGTTGATACCGTCGCTGATGCCCGTGGTGACATAAATGCGATTGTAGACGTTTTCAGCCGTTTTGATATAGACGAAGCAGCTGTCGCCGGAGAACTCGAGGGCACTTTCAGGCACGCTGATCACATCGGTGGCCTCCTGGAGCACTATTTCGGCATTGGCACTGTAGCCCGAACGCATCACGTAGGAGTCGTTGAAACTGATTGCGGCCTTGATTTCGAACTGGTTGGCCCCGTTGTCCTCGGTAGCCTTGGGCGAAATGTATTCGAGCGTGGCGGAAGAACTGTAACCCTGCAGGGCTCCCACGGTGATGAGCATGGGCATACCTTCCTTGAGCGAACCCACGTCGGTCTCGTCTATCATGCCATTGAAGATAAGGTCGGACATGTCGGCCACGGTCGCCACAGTGGTGCCGTCGTTGAGGGTGTTGGCCTGGATTACGGAATTTCCGACCTTGACCGGAATATCGAGTATAAGTCCCGTGATTGTGGAGCGGATGAGGGTGGAGCTCTCCGTGGCATTGGTAGATGAAACCCCGTCCCTGATTATCTCCAGAGCCTCCTGGGCCGCGGCCATTTCTTCCTTGGCCTGCTCGTGTGCCTGGAGTATCTGCTCATATTCTTCCTTGCTTACAAGCTCCTTTTCATAGAGTTCCCTTTCCCTCTCGTATTCGGTGCGGGCCTGATTGAGATTGATTTCCGCGAGCCTGACACGGGATTCGGCCGAACTGAGAGAAGTCATGTCGGGTATGACTTTCAGGCGGGCTATCACCTCGTTCGCCTTCACCTGCTCTCCGGACTCTTTGTAGATTTCGGAGATGATACCGTTGATTTGGGGCTTGATTTCCACCTCATTGCGCGGCTCTATCTTACCGGTGACCACGGTCGTCCTTCTTATGTCCATGAGCGTGGCCTCCAGCTCCTGCCAGAGTTCGGCTTCGGGGCGCGACTTCCTGTAAAGGAACACGAAGGTTCCTACGATTATGAATGCAAGCAGCGCCAGAATGATGTACTTGAATATCTTTTTCATTATACTGTGAGTTTATTATTACCTGTTTATAACTTGTTATTCGTCATGCATGGCCTCCACCGGTCTGATATTCATGGCCCTGTATGCCGGTGCGAGGCCGGCCAGTATCCCCATCGCCGTCAGGAGCAGGAGCGCCCCTATCGCGAGCCAGAATCCCACCTGGAAGTTCGTAGTGCCTCCGTTGGCGACTTCAACCACATTGAGACAGAATACCGAGAACGCTATGCCCAG
This sequence comes from uncultured Muribaculaceae bacterium, assembly GCA_964569595.1. Taxonomy (GTDB): domain Bacteria; phylum Bacteroidota; class Bacteroidia; order Bacteroidales; family UBA932; genus Cryptobacteroides. The sequence continues at coordinate 26,411 of CAZMTY010000007.1, read as the reverse complement.
ACAGCCGGCGAGCAGGGTCAGGAAGATACTTTCGACTATAATCTGGGTGAGTATGTCCCTGGGGGTGGCGCCTATGGCCCGGCGTATGCCTATTTCGGTGGTCCTTTCCTTGACCGTGACCATCATGATATTGCTGACGCCTATGGCTCCGGCAAGGATGGTCCCGAGACCGACGAGCAGGATAAGAACGTTGATACCCATGAAGAGATTGTCAATCAGCGAGAACAATTCTTCGGTATTCAGCACGAACATGGCAGCCTTGTCGGCAGGGTCGAACATGTGGGCGCCGGCCACGACTTCCCGTATTGTAGTTTCGAGAGCAGACATCCTTAGCCCCGAGCGGCCTGTCATACATATCAGGTCTACCGTATTCCCGTAATTATAGACTTTCTGCATCACCGGCAGGGGTATGAAAACCGACTCGCTCGCCGGCGCGCCTACGCTTATATTGCTTTCACTCACGTCTACGCCGACTACGTTGTAGTAAACGGGGCCGACCTTGATGATGGTTCCGCAGGGGTCACCGCCGTCCGGGAAAAGGGCCTCGTAGATATGTTTGCCCAATACGCATACCTTGCGCTCCTGCAGTATGTCGGCCTCGTTGAGATAGCGCCCGTACTTTATCCTCGGTGTCTGTATGTTTGAGTAATCCGCATACACACCCGATATTGCCACATCGACATCCGCGCCGCCGTATTCCGCACTTGCACCCCCAATGACGACTTGCGGTGTGACGGCTTCAAGACCCGGCACCATGGCCTTGAGCCTGGCCACATCCTCAATGGTAAGCTCCCAGGAGCGGCCGCTCTGGAAGCCGGCGTAAGGTACCGTCGTGCGGTCGGGTGCTATCACGGTGGTATTGGTCGCAAAGCCTGTAAAGTTGCGTTCGAGCATCTCCTTCATGCCGTTTCCGCCTCCCAGAAGGGCGAGGAGCATGAACACGCCCCAGAATATACCGAAACCCGTGAGGAGACTGCGGCTCTTGTTGCGGCTCAAAGAGTCGCCAAACTCGGTGAATGTGTCTATATCGAATCTCATTCTTCTCTAAGTGCTTCTATGGGTCTGACTTTGGCTGCCTTGAGTGCCGGGAAAAGACCGGCCAGAGTGCCGGCTACTATGAGCAGGAGCGTAGACTCGATTGCCACGTCAAGGCCGACTGTGGGATTCACGAAAATGGTAAACTCTTCGCCGAGAACCGAAGCCGTAGACTGCCCCATGACTTTGTCCAGGATTTCGCAGACTCCCAGACCGAGGACCATCCCCATGTATCCGAACAGGGCCGTGATGCAGACGCTCTCGCTGATTACCAGCTTGGTTACGCTCCACGGCTTCGCTCCCAGGGCCTTGCGTATGCCGAATTCATGGGTGCGTTCCTTTACGGTGATAAGCATGATGTTGCTCACCCCGACTATGCCGCCGAGCAGGGTCAATATGCCGACTATCCAAAGGAAGGTCTGTATAATCTTCCCGCCCTGTTGCATCTGGATGTTCTGCCTGACCCTGTTTTGTATCCAGAGGGCTCTGGAATCATCGGGAGCCGCCCCGTGTCTCAGGTTGATGACAGAAGTATAGTATTCTTCGAACTCCTCGTTCTCCTCCTCGGTTTCGAGACCGTGGAAAGTGAAGATAAGGTCGGCAATTTTGTCGCCGGGCTCCCAAATGGTGCGCACGGCGGAATAGGGGGCATAGACATAGCTGTCATTGGTCGTCATGTCCGTCTTGATTATACCCACGACGCGGAACATGAGGCTGCCGACCTTCAGGTACTCTCCCACGAGAACCGACACGTCGTCCGTGCCGACCAGGAGTCTCTGGGCCATATCTTCGGATATTACGATTGTCTTCCGGCGTTCCTTCATGTCCAGGCTGTTGATGAAGCGACCGTGCAGCAGCTGCAACTTCTCCATCTCCGCCCTTTCGGGATAGCAGCCAAGCACAGTGCAGCTGCTGTATTTGCTGCCGTTGACTATGGAGCTGCTCACGCTTACGCTGGGTGCCACCTCGTCCACATTTTCCTTGAAAAGAGGACCGGCGGTCAGCGTCACATCCCCCTCGTCCAGTTCTATGCGGCGGAAGCGCTCAAAACCTCCGTATGCCTTGGAAGTATAGCCGCCACGCACACGCATGGTATTGACGGAGATAGTGCTGCTGCCCATGTTGAAGGAATTGAGCACCCCGTTGCCGGCTCCGAGAAGGACTATCAGCATGAAGATGCCCCATGCGACGGCGAAACCGGTAAGGCAGGTGCGCAGCTTGTTCCGGCGGATGTTTTCTACTATTTCAGTGAACAGATCTCTCATTTCATCGTGGTGTTGGCGCCGAACAACGAGGCACGGTGGTCGCGGTTGTCATCGATACTGCCTATCACTCCGTCCTTTATGCGGATTATCCTGTCGGTACAGTTGGCCACCCCGCTTTCGTGGGTCACGACTATTATGGTCATGCCCTGTTCGCGGTTGAGCTCGGACAGCAGTTGCATTACCTCCTCCGAAGTCCTGGAGTCGAGGGCTCCGGTAGGTTCGTCTGCGAGGACTATTTTAGGACGGGTAATCAGGGCCCGGGCTATGGCCACCCTCTGTTTCTGTCCGCCGGACATTTCGTTGGGATAGTGGCCTGCCCAGTCCGCGAGCCCGAGCTTGTCGAGATATTCCATGGCCATCTGGCGTCTTTTGCGTCGGGCCACTCCCTGGTAGAAAAGCGGGAGTTCGACGTTCTCGACCGCCGTCTTGAAGGAAATCAGGTTGAATGACTGGAAGATGAAGCCTATCCACCTGTTGCGGTACTCGGCTGCCTGTCTCTCGCTTATCCCCCAGATGAGCTTGCCGTCGATACGGTATTCTCCCGAGTCGTAATTGTCGAGGATGCCGAGGATGTTGAGCAGGGTCGACTTGCCAGAGCCGGACGCCCCCATTATGGAGACGAATTCACCATGGTCTATACTGAGGTCTATTCCTTTCAGTACATGCAAAGGTTGGCCGTTGTCGTAAGTCTTGTTGACTCCTTTTACTTCTATAAGCATATATAAATAGTGGCTTAATAAACTAATACACTGCAAAAGTAGAACAAATTTTCTTATATCCAAATTATTTTGATCCTCTACCGTTTAATCCCAAATCGGCCAATAGAGACTGATTATTTGGGGGCTATATTATAATATGCTAACAAACAGCGGCTTGCAAGCATTATTTTCTAATGGCGGCCATTGGAAAATTGTACTTGCAATGACTTGTTTTTGCTCTTGTCCTTCGTCTTGGTGATTGCATTACTCTAAATCTTTGCCCAGCAGTCAGTCAGGCCGGGAGTTTTGCCGGTTTTCCTGACTTTATCCTGCAGTTAGACTTGCAGGAGAGATAAAATGTTGCAAGAAGTCAGGGGCACAAGGACAGGAAGATTATTTGTTTCTCATGGCGAACTCACAGCCGCAATAGAGCTGGTTGTAGAAGGCCTGTTCGCGGATTATCTCGCTGCGGCGGGTCTGGAGACCGCCCTTGCGCCAGTTCATCGGCCAAAACATGACGGGCCGGACAGGGGACGCAGGGGGCACGGACAGAAGTTCCTCCGAAGGCAAAACAGAAGAAGGCGCCGTCAAAGGTTCCGATAAAGACGGCATGGGTTCCGGCGGGGATATTGACGAAAAAACAGCAGAACGCGGCAACGCTTCCGACAAATCAATCTGAGACAAGAACGCCGGGGGTTCCGGTGAAGGCAATGACGAAAAAGCAGCAGAGGGCAACACCGATTCCGGCAAAGGCGATGACTGAAATGCTGAAGAAGTCGGGACAGAAGCGGGCCCGGACTGAATTGCCGGTGAAGATGAAGACAATTTGAGTTCCATGGCGACAGCGGCGCAGGCCCATTCCCCTGCGGCATTGACCTGGTCTATGTCCTTCCAGCGGGAGGAGGCGAGCGTAGTCGCCAGCAGGGCGAAGCCGTGCCCCGCGGCGTAGCTCGCCGCACGATAGAGCCGCAATCTGAAACAGCGGGAACAGCGGGCTCCCCTCTCGGGTTCATTCTCCAGACCGCGCACCCCGTCCAGCCATGCCTCGTGGTCATAGTCATCATCCACACACTCTACCCCGAGCGCATCACAGTAGCGCATGAGTTCGGCCTTGCGCAACTCATACTCATCGCGGGGCACTATATTGGAGTTACTGAAAAATACCGTGACGTCCAGTCCGTTCTGTATAAGACATTCCAGCACCGCTCCGGAACAGGGGGCACAACAGGAATGCAGGAGTATCCTGCCTTCAATCGGAACTTCGAGACGCAACACGGCGCAAAGTTAGAGGATTTCCGGCTACCAGCCGAATATATTTCTCCCGAGCCACCAGAGCAGCACGAGCGCAAGCAGCGACCATGACAGGCCCGGACTGACAGTAAAAACGTAAAAGCGCGGGCAGGCATCTCGAAACAACTGCGCCGCTATCATGGCAGCCAGGACGGGCATCATTATTACGGCCATAGCATTGTAACCAAAGGCTTCGGCGGGGCGGAGCCGTAACAGTTCATGCAGAGCCCGCTGGGTTCCGCAACCCGGACACTTCAGCCCTGTATGCACAAAGAAAGGGCACTTCGGGAAAAATTCCGAGTCGTTAGGGTCGAAATGCCAAAGGAAGAACAGGGCCACAATTCCTCCTGCGAGAAGCAGAGGAACGACGGCTTTCCGAAAAAGCATTCAGCCAAGGAGATAACCTATGCCAGTGCAAATATAGACTATTATTCCCCAGACGACGCTGATAATAATCCACGTGTTTGCCCGCTTGTTCGCTTTCTCTGACTCATAGAAAAGCCTCATCTGGGCTTCTTTGTCGGACGCGTAAACACTAGAGTTGTATGCACTGTTGGATTGTGACGAATACACTATGGCCAGGATTCCTCCCAAGAGACAGCAGAAAAGTGTGCAGAGTATGGCCCAAACCATTTTGTTGGAATGCGGCGGCAATACGATAGGGCCCTGATTTTCGTTGTGTAAATTTTCCATGGTATTTGCGCGATTTTGGTTTTACTCTATCGAATTGATGTCTATGAGGTTGTTCAGCACAGCGTACACGGTGAGACCCGGAATGGAGCGTATGCCGAGTTTGCGGGTAATATTGCGCCTGTGGGTTATGACCGTATTCACGGATATATTGAGCTCGTCGGCTATTTTCTTGTTTATCAAGCCCTTGGCCACACATACGAGTATTTCCTTCTCCCTTTCGGAAAGTTCGGAATTGTCGTCCTCTTCCAGGACCTCGTCATAATGCCTGCTGCTGTGGCCGTTTGCGTGTTCGAGCAGTCTGGCCATGGGGACAAGGATGTTGTTCTCAATGCTCGTGTGGGAACGCAGGTCCTCCTGAAGGTTGTAGAGCGACTGCAAGAGGCTGATGCGCATATCGTCATCGCATTCATGGGGCAGCGACTTCATGACTATGTTCTTGAGGTCGGAGAGTTTCTCGTCTATATTGGAATGGTTCTCCTCAAAGAAATGTATGTTGAAGTTCTGGTTGCGGTGGCCCTTCATCAGATCGTTGATATACGGAATGACCCCCTCCTCCTCGAAGGCGAAGTGCTTGAGCAGCTCCTGCTTGTAGCCGGTGAAGAAGTTCCATATCACCTGCTGCTGGGACTTGAGGCAAGGCTCGATGAGACGTCCTATGGAGTCGGCTATGGATTCGATTGCGTTCTTCATGTAAAAGTTGTGCGACTGGTGTACGTACCTGATTACGTCCTCGACACGACAGCGACGCACGTCACGGTGCGGAGGTCTGAAATCCGGAATGGAGTACACCTTGCATATCATCAGCACGGTCTCCGTGTCAAGACCGTCCCTTACACAGGCCTCGGAAACCGTCCTCTCGCCGAAACTGCCGGAAATTCCGAGACGGGACAAAACCAACAGCAGGCGGGAGTTCTGGTCCACCAGTTCCGCCACCTTCATATTGCCATTAAAAATGTCCATTTTGCGGTCAATTAATTCATTTGTCTTCCGGCTCTCCGTCGTCCGCCGGCCCGTGAGCGCATCCGCAATCCTTCTCCGAGGGACATCCGCTGCAACTGCCGCAGTCGTTGAGGCCTTTTTTGCGCAAGCGTCCGAGCGCGAATGCGAGCGCCGCAAAGACAATCAGTATTATTGCTATTTCTTGAATATTCATCTTTATAAAACAGCCTTTCTTAACAAGAAATCACATAATAAACAGCATTCCGACCAATCTTCGCGGCAAACAATGCAATTTATAAAAAATATGTCAAACGACGAGTGGCCGCCCGAAAGAATTTCCTAACCGACTCCCGTCCATATTCCCTGTATCTTCCGCTTAAGAAATGAAAATGCCGGCAATCAGATACGCAAGCAGGGCAACCACCCACGCCACCGCACACTGGAAGACCGCCACGCCGACAGCCCACTTGCCGCCGAGTTCGCGCCGTATTGAAGCTATGGCGGCGACGCAGGGCGTGTAGAGCAGGCAGAAAGCCAGCATGGGTATGGCTGTCAGCGTCGTAAGCACCGAGTTCACGCCGAGCACCTGCAGGGTGGAAACCACACCTTCCTTCGCCAGGAAACCGGTAACGAGTGCGGTGACTATGCGCCAGTCGCCAAGCCCGAGCGGGGAGAAAAGCGGGGCTATGCCCCCGGCAACCGCCGCGAGCATACTGTCCTCACTGTCCACGAGACGCAGCCTGAAATCGAAGGACTGCAGGAACCATATCAGAATGGAGGCCACGAAGATGACCGTGAAGGCCCTCTGGAGGAAGTCCCTGGTCTTGTCCCACATGAGCCTGAGCACATTCTTCGGCATGGGCAACCTGTAATTGGGCAGTTCCATAACGAAGGGCGCGGCCTGTGCCCTGGAGCCTTTCTTTGCGCATACGGCCACGATTATTCCCACGAGTATGGAGGACAGATAGAGTATCACGAGGGCCAGTCCGCCGTGTCCCGGGAAGAACGCGCTCGTCAGGAAGGCGTATATCGGCATCTTGGCGGAACAGCTGATGAACGGGGTCAGGATTACGGTCATTTTCCTGTCCCTTGCAGACGGCAGGGTACGCGTAGCCATCACGGCAGGCACCGTACAGCCGAAGCCTATGAGCAGGGGGACGATGCTGCGGCCGCTCAGACCCAACTTTCTGAACAGTTTGTCGAAAACGAAGGCTACACGGGCCATGTATCCGCTGTCTTCCAGCATGGAAAGGAAGAAGAACAGCAGTATGATTATGGGGATGAAGCTGATTACGGCTCCGACTCCCCCGAAAATTCCGTCACAAACCAAAGAAGTCACCGCCGGTGACACGTCCCATGAGACGAAAGCATTATGGCATAGCTCCGTCAGCCATACCACCCCGCTGTCAATCCAGTCCTGCAGGGGCGCCCCGAGCACATCTATCGACAGCCATATCACCAATGAAATCACTATCGCAAAGACGGGCAGTGCGGAGTACTTGCCGGTGAGCAGTCTGTCTATTCTCAGACTCCGCCTGTACTCCTTGCTCTCCCTGGGCTTGACTACGGTCCTTGCGCATAGTCTCCTTATGAAGGCGTAACGCATATCGGCCATAGCGGCGCAGCGGTCCAATCCGCGCTCCTCCTCCATCTGGCGGATTATGTGCTCTATCGTCTCTTTTTCATTGGGCGTGAGTTTGAGCGCAGCAGTCACCTCCTCGTCGCCCTCGATAAGCCTGCCGGCAACGTAGCGTATGGGCAGTCCCGCCCTCTTGGCGTGGTCCTCGACGAGGTGCATTATGCCGTGGATGCAGCGGTGTACCGGCCCGCCATAGTCTTCCTTGCGGCAGAAGTCCTGGCGCTTCGGCATTTCCTGGTACCTCGCTATGTGAATCGCATGGTCCACAAGCTCGCCGACTCCCTCGTTCTTCGAGGCCGAAATGGGGACCACGGGTATGCCCAGCAGACGCTCCATTTCATTCACGCGTATAGAACCGCCGTTGCCCTTGACCTCGTCCATCATATTCAGGGCAAGCACCATGGGAACGTTGAGCTCCAACAGCTGCATGGTCAGGTAGAGGTTGCGTTCTATGTTCCCCGCATCGACTATATTGATGATAGCCCTGAGATTTTCCTCGAGAATAAAGCGGCGGGAGACTATTTCTTCGGACGAATACGGGGTCAGCGAGTATATGCCGGGCAGGTCGGTGACCTTGGTGTCGGAATGTCCGCGTATGCGGCCGTCCTTGCGGTCAACCGTGACTCCGGGGAAGTTGCCCACGTGCTGGTTGGCTCCCGTGAGCTGGTTGAAAAGCGTGGTCTTGCCGCAGTTCTGGTTTCCCGCGAGGGCGAAGGTCAGTTCCGTGCCTTTGGGCAGGGCCTCCCCGTCTTTCTTCGAATGATAACGGCCTTCCTCCCCGAGCCCCGGATGTTCCCTGTCCTCTTCAATGGATACGGTGGCATCCTCCTCCTGGCCGTCAGCCGGCGAAGTTGAAAGTTCTATTTCTATCTTCTCCGCATCCGCCAGACGCAGGGTGAGTGAATATCCGTTTATGAGCAGTTCCATAGGGTCGCCGAGGGGAGCGAATTTCGTGAGCCTTACGGTCTGGCCGGGAATTACCCCCATGTCAAGGAAGCGCTGGCGAACAAAGCCCTCGCCCCCTACCTTCGTGATAATGGCGTATTGTCCTTTCTGCAGTTTGTCAAGAGTCATCTGTCGTTCCGTTTAGAATTGCAATATCATACAAATATCATCAATTGGAACGGTTTACGAAATCACTATTAATTATGATTTAAAAAATTTGCAATTCAAGAAATGTTTTCTAAATTTGCAGTCCCAAAGTTTGCGGACGTGGTGAAATGGTAGACACGCTACTTTGAGGGGGTAGTGGGCGTTTAGCCTGTATGAGTTCGAGTCTCATCGTCCGCACGGAAAGAGAGGTAACCCAAAGTCAATCTGGCAGAACGGGTTGCCTTTTTTCGTTGTCTGTCGGTATTCGGGGTGTAATGCTATAATTGGCGGGGTGACCCTTTTCGGGTGATAAAATGTGCATAACGCATTGATTGTATATCTTTGCAAAGATTCCGGTATAATTGCCAAAAACGGTTTGACTCGTCATTTCGCAATTGCGGCCATTTTTCGGAAGGGCTCGGTGAGTCTTTGACCGTTTGCAAAACAGCTTTGTATTTTGGGGACGCAAAGAAACTGATTCATTGTCAATAAATTAATTTCTTGCTATATTTGTCCTGTCTGTCTCTGCAGGAAAGGAGACATGACTTATAGCGTAAGGAAAACAGAACGAATTTTATATGCGGGTGGGGGTAAATTCTTCTATCTCAGCATATTGCGTCAATTATCGCGCGTCATCGGGTCTCTTTCCTAATGAGGTCTCTGCTGATCCGTTAAAACATAAACTGCTTTACCCGTTCCCAAGTCTACCGAAGAGACGGCAAGCCGGGCGGGCGTATGGGACACTACGGCTTATGGAGGCGACAGCCTTAGGATACTCACTGTAATCAAGTATAGCTACCAAATTTAACAACCATGAAAACCACAAATTTTTTGACAGTAATCGCCCTTGCGGCAGCACTCTTGTTCTCCGCCTGCAACAAGACGGAACCCGAGAATCCGAACAATAACGATGATCCAAACCAAACTGAAGAGTTTGAAAGTACAGCCATTGTCTTCACTGCCACCGTCGATGGCGGCTGGGAGGGTGTCTCCTCAGTGGCCGTCATGATTGATGATACGGTGAAGGAATACAGCGTGTCTGTCAGCGATGCCGACAACACGAGTGCCACGCTAAGCTCAGATGACCCGCACTACTGGACCAGCAGCGATGACATCAGCGTCACGGCCTGGTGGCCCTATACCGAAGGCGAGACGACTCCGCCCGATGTGGTGGTGAATGCTGATCAGAGTACGCAAGACGGCTTTGAGGGTAGCAAATTCATCTCTACTGAGGATCAGACGGTGGCCTACGACAATCCCACCCTCACTTTCACCCACCGCACGGCGCGCGTGACCGTCGAACTGACGGTCTACACCGAGGGACTGGCTTCCGTGAAGCTGACGAATCTCTCCACCGATAACGGCAACCCTGGCGAGATAGTCCCGTATGAATATGACAAGGAAAACTTGACTTACGTTGCTCACCTTGCCCCTCAGACGGTCAATGCAGGCACGGCTTTCATCACCTGTGAATTAGATAACGGTGAGACCTTCGTTTACGAGATGCCTGACGCCACCGAATGGAATGCGGGCGAGGAATATACCTACAACTTCTTTGCAGCCCCGGACTATACCTACGACGAATCTACCAATGCCTACACTGTCTACAAAGCTGGCGGCCTGTTGGCATGGAACCAAGCCGTGCAGAGCGACCTGACGCTGAACTGCACCCTTGCCTTCGACATCGACCTGACGGGCATCGACTACGAATGGTTGCTGGTAGGCAACAATAGCAACCGATACACCGGCACCTTCGAAGGCGGCGGCCATAGCATTACGGGGCTGACCGTCAACCAAGAGGAAGAATACTATGTGGGGCTGATTGGCGGGCTCGGCTCCAACGGCAAGGTGCAGAACCTGATGCTGGATAATGTGAATATAACCGGTTTCGACTATGTCGGCGGCGTGGTGGGTACCAACAATGGTGGCACCGTGACCGACTGCAGCGTCTCGGGTAGCGTCTCCGGTTCCTACATTGTCGGCGGCGTGGTGGGATACAACTTCAACGGCTCCGTGACCGACTGCTACCATGCCTCGGGCAGCGTCTCCGGCAGCGGCAACTATGTCGGCGGCGTGGTGGGATACAACTTCAACGGCTCCGTGACTGCCTGCTACTCCACGGGCAGCGTCTCCGGCAGCGGCGACTATGTCGGCGGCGTGGCGGGAGCCAACTACGGCACCGTGACCGACTGCAGCGCATCGGGTAGCGTATCAGGCTCCTCCTATGTCGGCGGCGTGGTGGGACAGAACTACGGTAACGTGGCCGCCTGCACTGCCTCGGGTAGTATCTCAGGCAACAGCTACAATGTCGGGGGCGTGGTGGGATACAACAGCGACGGCTCCGTGACCGCCTGCTACCATATCTCAGGCAATGTCTCTGGCTCCAACCGTGTCGGGGGCGTGGTGGGATACACCTACGGCTCCGTGACCGCCTGCTACCATGCCTCGGGCAGCGTCACAGGCAGCAATGTCGGTGGCGTGGTGGGATACAACTACGAAAGTGCCGTGATCGCCTGCTACTGGAGCGACTATGATGGCAGTGGTATCGGCGACAATGACGCCGGCACCGACAATACCACGAAGGTGGACGGCTCGGACGTTACTTGGGCTGATGCCGTTGAGGGCATGAACAGTGCCCTCCAATCGAGATCGAGCGACTGGCGGTACGAACTCACCGGCGACCTGCCCACGCTGAAGAAGAACGAGTAATTTGAAATTAGAACACACCGGAAATAGGGCTGTATCACTCTAAGTATGAGTCTGATACAGCCCTTTCTATTTTGCTCCCTACGGTCGCGGTCCCTTCCGGACTTTTGACCCAGGCTCACCGTCTGCGTCGATTGCAACAAACAGGAAACTGATTTTCAATTAAGCGCTGGCAGTATCAGGCAACAGAGGGGCACAGGTCAACCGCCGCACCGCCATTCAGCATCTCTTGGCGAGACTCTTCAAGTACCAGAAGGGATTCACCGGTCTCCACGAGTCCGAGCTCGATAATGAGCTGCAGAACTTCATAATTCATAATTTTCTCCATAAGCTTTCCTTTTATGTCACAAAAGTAGGCGGCCGGAGTGTAAGAAAATGGCACTATCTATAAAATTCCCCCATATTTCTTATGATTTCTGCAACTTCCTCGCGGAAAGAGTCGGGAGACAGAACTTCCACCTCGTCGCCCATGGAAAGCAGTTCCTGAATGAAGTCAATGGCGGGGCGCAGATAATACTCATAAATCATATAGCCCCCCTCAGTTTTCAGGCGATTCTGGCTATGGTGCAGCGGCAGGGTGTCCAGGTACTTGCTCCTGTTCCCCTTCACGCGAATCCTTATAAGCCGGGGCTTCAGGTTTTCATCCCTGGTTATACCGTAGCAGTCATCGTAATATTCCGAAGGGTCGAAGTCAGGGGGAAGGGTAAACCCGGTTTCCGTAAGTTCAATGCTGCGTATCCTGTCAAGGGCGTAGGCTCTCATACTTCCTTTACTCCCGTCTGCGCCCGCCCCTTCTTTCAGTCCCACGACGTACCATCTCCTCCGGAACACCTTGACCATGTATGGCGCAAAGACAACAGGCTCAAGGTCAGGATTCTTGAACTTTTCGTACACGAGTCGCACGCGCCTGGAATCCCTCATGGCCTCGATGAGGGGCACGAGGAATTTCTCGCCCGAAGGCACGTTCTCGAAGACTATGCGGTGGCGCAGGTCGCCGCTCTCCTGTATCAGATTGCTCACCGACAGAGTGCTGAGGAGCCAGTCGGAAAGGGCGTTGTTTTCCACATCTTCCGCATTTTCAATCTCGTAGGTCGAACCGGCGTGGCGGTTGCAGCGTATCCTCAGGGCGAAAATTTCTTCGATAGCATGAAGATGATTATGGAAGGTTTTTATGGGCATGGGCTTCCCGTCCGGGTTATCTGCAGCATTGGCCCAGCGCCGGCAAATCTCTTCCCGCGTCAGGCGCTTGCTCCTCACGGTATTGATTAGCCAGACGTATCGTCTGAAAACTGTACTTGTATTGCTCATGACCGGGAAATTAATTTCAGAAAGCCCCCATTCTACAGGAAGGCTCCGCGCCGGCGGGACTCGGAACGCAGCCTCAGCAGTTCGGAATAACGGCCTATGAACTCCGGAAGACGGCGCAGGGGCAACAAGGAGAGGTTCTTCACGCTCATGGCCAAGAGTTCGAGGGGCCCGGCAATTACGCGCAAGGGCAGGCAAGCGCAGGGATTGCTTAGTTTTACCACTGGCGCCACGCACTTGAGTTTCATGCGGCTTTCCTTTGAACTGCGGCGCGACGAGCGGTCATGTACGGCAGCAGCGGAGGGCAGCACGGCGCAGCGCAGACCGTGATAGTGCAGACGGTCGATGTAGTTGTCATCCTCGCCGTAGTGCCTGAAAGCGGGAGAAAAGCCTCCCACCGTCTCAATCGCCTTGCGGCTTATCATCCAATGGGCAGCCATCGCGAACTTTACCTCTACCACCCGGGTATCGCGCTCCGGCTCTCCGGCAATTTCGAGCGAAGCGGCTTTCAGTTTTTTCCCGCACTTCGCCTCAAAGCGGGCATCCATTCCGCCGGCAGCATTGTTCTGCACCGGACTGAGTATGCCATAAGTGCCTTCCGCAGCGGTTTCAGCAAAAGCCGAAACGAGTTTCCCGAGAGTGTCCGGGAAAATCCATGCGTCCTGATTGAGCAGGTAGACAAAGTCGTAAGCCTCCTCAAGGGCCAGTTTCAGCCCTATGTTGTTCGCTGCTCCGAAGCCGATGTTGTCCTCACGCCGGACAAGCCTGAATTCCGGGAAATTCCGTGCGATGAAGTCCGGAGTGCCGTCCGTGGAACCGTTGTCGACCACCAGCACATCGGTAGGCTGACGCGATGAGACGAGGCTGCCGAAACAGCGCTCCGCCCAGGGCATAGCGTTGAACGTCACGACTATAGTGAGTATTTTCACATCAGCTTCCATCTGCGTGCGGACGAAATGAAAAGTTCCTTGGGAGACCTGCGGCTGAATATCCCCCGGCAAATCTCCCTGAAGGTACGCATTTTTACCTTGTTTTCGGGAGTCGGGGACAGCAGGCAGCGCAGCGAGGCCTTGAGGAACTTGGATGCTTCGGCAAGCCACACCGGCAGGGCCAGCAGGAAATAACGCAGGGCGGAACCGCGGCTGAAGAATATCAGCGAGCCCCGGACCGCAGCGGGTCTGACTGCCTGTGACATCTTCGAGGCCGTAGTCCTCCATTTGTGTATCACCTCCGCAGAGCGGTCCACGTAAACCCCGTAACCTTTTTCTACGGCGAGAGTGGACAGGGCAATATCCTCAGGAGTGAAGTAATATCTTTCGTCGAACCAGCCCAGGCTGCGGAAGACCTCGGTCTTAATCAGGAATGCCGCGCCGGATATATTGGAAGTCTCAAAGATTTCTCCGACATACGGAGTGCGGCCCGAGGTGTCATCCTTGGGCTCGCTGTACAGATGCCACTGCTGGAGCACATAGTTCCGTGCGGGATAAGGGGGACGGCCGCAGAGCTGCAGAGTTCCGTCCGCATTGAGCAGCTTCGGGGTCACAATCGCCGCATTCTCCGGCAGCAGGGAAAAATCGTGCATGAGCCGGCCCGGCACATCGCAGCGCAGCTCGGTGTCGTCATTGAGAATGAAACAGAATCTGCCGCGTGCCTGTCTCAGAGCCAAATTGTTGTTCTCGGAAAAACCCCTCGGCTCGTTGCTTTCGATAAAGACTGCTTCGGGAAAATTTTCCCGGGCGCGGTCGAGATTTTCGGGCGAGAAAAGGTAGGCCACGACGAGGATTTCGTATGAGACCCTGCAATGCTCCCTTATGCTGTTCAGGCAGGGATAGAGATTGTCCGGCCTGTTCATGCAGACTATCACTATGCTTATGTCCGGGGAAACGGGTCGGCCCATGGCGTCTGTTATATCAGTCCTTCCGGCAAATCCATATAGAGAAGGCGCTGTTCGGGATTGCAGGAAATCACGAAGTCCTCGTGCAGGGGTATAAGCAAGCCGCCCACGCAGAGGCAGGGATTTCCGGGAATATCCTCTATTCCGTCCACGGTCCCCACTACGGCACCCCTGTTGAGCAGGGTCCAGCCCGTAAAATCCTCAGTGTCTTCCTCCTCGCATTCCACATCGGCATACAGGGTGCGGCCAACGAGTTCCTCGGCATCCTCCAGACTGCGTACATCATTCAGATGAATGACGGCCCTGGAATTGCCTTTAGGCGCGTGGTCGAGAATAAAAAAGGGAACCGGAAGTCCATCAAATTCGATGAACACCGGTTCTTTGAAGTCAAGTTCCTGCAAATCGGCAACGGAAACCGAAACAAGTATTCCGCCGTCGGTTCCGTTGGATTTCAAAACCTTTGCTACGGGAAGCATCAGGCCTCTGCCTGGGTTTCCCCGGCAGCTGTCTCAGCGGGAGCCTCTGCAGCGGCATCTTTTGCGGCGAGTTCTGCCGCCTTCTTTGCAAGAGCCTCGGCACGGGCCTCATTGACCTTGGCCTCAGCCGCCTTTGCAAGTTTCCTTGCCTCTATTGCAGAGTTCTTGAGTGAGGTTTTCTTAGCCTCAATCCTGGCGTCGCGCTGAACTTTCCAGTCGTTCCACTTCTTGTCGGCCTCAGCCTGGGTGAGTGCGCCCTTGGCCACGCCTCCGTCGAGGTGGTTGCGGAGAAGAACTCCCTCGTATGAAAGGATGCGGCGTACAGTAAGAGTAGGTACTGCGCCCACCTTCAGCCATGCGAGGGCACGCTCTGCATTCAGAGAAATGCTCGCAGGGTTGGTGTTGGGGTTATAGCTACCGAGCTCTTCGATGTAACGACCATCACGCGGTGCACGTGAATCCGCCACTACAATGTGGAAGAATGCGAAATTCTTCTTTCCGTGGCGCTGCAAACGAATTTTAACAGCCATTGTGAATCTGTTGAATTAAAAAGTTAAACCTTAATCTGTTCCTACCCGAGGAACGGGCGCAAATTTAAGAAAATATTCCAATAAACTGTCCAATAATCGCCTAATCTCCATGCAATCTGTACCTGAAACCCGGGCTGGTCCTGGTGTTGAGCCCGTCCGGCAGAAGCAGGGCCGGTCTGATTCCGGTTTTTTTCATGCACCACGCAAGGCTGAGCTGGTCGCGGCGGCAAAGTCGCGTAAGCATGCTCCACCACAGCCGGCCGAGGGCCATGACAGCCGGGTCGAGATGCCTGCGGAATATGAGATTGTTCTCCAAAAGCCCGTCCTTGCGGGTCATGCCGTGAAAGAACAGCCACAAGCAGACCCTCAGCAGGGCCGGGCGGCTTATATGCCCCATTTTCATGCACATGAAGGCCTCCGAATAGACATTGTCGCGAGAAGGATGCGGCACACCGGCATACAGAGTTCCGGCATCGAAGGCGGAAAGTGCAGCCTTGTAAAGGGAGTCGTCGAGAATTTCGATGTTCCCGTCTATCCACACGCTCGCTTCATATTCGGGCAGCAACAGGTGAGGATGCATTTTGGGGTAACGCGAGCGCATTCCGGGGCTCATGGGACAGCCCGCAGTTTTCCGCCCGTCCTGCTGCCCGGGGACTTCGGGCTCAAATTCGCGTATCTCCCAGACTCCGTCGCGCTCCATACGTTTCTCTCCCTTGCCCGTGAAGCAGATGAAGTCGAAACGCCCGTCCGTTACCGCCGGCTGGCGCAAGTTATCGTAATTACCTGTGATGCAGGTGTATATGGCGATTTTTCCTTTCATGTCCAATTCCATTTGTGTTCATGTTTGCAAGTTCAAGCCCCCGGTCGCGGCCATGCTTTTGTTCCCTTCAGGACCTCCCCGGCAAGTCGAAAAGTTCCCCTATTTGTATATCCGCTTCATCGGGCTCGAAGGGCACAAAGCCTCCCCAATGATAGAAAGTGAACTCTCCGAACAGCACCCTGTCTCCCGCCTGATAGAAATCCACCCTCACCTGGGGCATCCCTGCAGACAGCCTCGCCGCCAGCTCCTTCATCTCCTCAAAAGATGCCGGCCGCTCCGGAACCGCCGCTGCATTGGGATGGCCGTTGCGTATGTCGAGGTGGCGGTACTCCATGTCGAAGAAGTCGAACTTTGTCTCCTCCTCCACGGAAAAGCGGTCAGTCGCGACGAACATCAGTTCAGGCTTCCCGTTGAAACAGAAGAATTTATAATCATTCACCGGCCCCTCTACGCACTCCTCGGCTATGATTCTGGGACGAACGCCCTTGTATGCCCATTCCCGTGTTTTGCGATAATAGTTGGCGGAGCAGGCGGCCCTGAGTTTGCGACAGGCAGCCTCGCGGTCGAAGCGTGAAATGTCGCGACAGACTATGGTGCTTCCGCTGTCATGGGTGCATTTCAGTACGAAACTCCGGGGCAAATCGTCCCAAGGAATTTCATCCGGCGAATCCCATACCCCGATAGTAGGTATTACGTGTTTCTCCCCTATTGCGGCTGCCACGTAAGTCTTTACCTCCGCCTTGTCCACGAGCGTGTGGTACAGGGGATTATGGTCATAGAGCTTCTGCCATTGCAATTTCTCCGTATAGCGTTGCGGATGTCGGAGATTCGCCTTGCGTCCGAAAATCAGGCGGTAACGGAAGCGCAGGAAAAGCCCGTCGGGCAGGTAGCGCCCGAACTTGCGCAGCAGGAACTCCCTCTCCCCGTCGGTCAGCACCAGCACTATCGCAAGCACGGCTATGGAAGGCCAGGCGAGCAGACAGACCAGAATGAGCCTCAACACTCCGTCAGGCATGAGCATATACGCCAAAGCCGGCAGAACCAGCGACAGCACGGAGAGCAGAAGCAGCCTCGACACCATATTTCGCAGGAAATCCCACACCGGAAAGCCCGTGGCCCGGCTGGCGAAGACGAGACGAAGGGCAAAGACCACGATGTAGACCGCGAGGGCTGAAATGTAGGCCCAGTGGGCGGCCCCGCCGAGACTGAAGGCAAGCCAGGCGCCCGGAAGGCAGAGCAGCGACACGAGGCCCGTAACCATGTAGTATCTGGCGACTTTCCCGGTGGCCAACTGCAGGGTCAGCAGGGCGTTTCCGCTTACATCGACGAGCAGCACCAGCATTGTCAGCCGCACGAAACAGGCCGCTCCCTCCGGCACATTCCCAAGCCACAGCCCGAGCAGGGTTTCCGCCTCGAACATTATGGGCACGAGGAAGACCAGCACCGCGAGGTAACTGTACTTCACCCCTTTCGTGACTATGCTGAAGCAATAATCCCTGTTCCCGGCAGCCCAGGACTTGGTAATCTGGGGATTGAGGGCCGTCAGGAAATTGAAGGCGAACTGCTTGACCATGCCCTCAACCTGGGCGGCAACTCCCCTTGCGGCATTCGCGGCTACACCGAAGAACAGATTGACTATCAGTCCGGCGCCCTGGATATTGAGCACGTTGGTGCCCGAACCGAGGAAGCTCCACCCGGCAAACCCGAGCATCTCTTTCAGCAGAGGACAGTCCAGGGAAGGACGGCTGTGGCATTCGGCAAAATGCCTGCGGCAATAGAAACCGTAGGCCATGCGGACGAGAAGCGCCACGAGCAGCATCAGCAGAGCGAAAGTCTCCAGTTTGTCAAAGACGGAAAGGCTTAGCAGCATGGCAATAAGGAGTTTCAGAGCCGCCTCCCCTATGCTTATGTACGCAAAGGCCGACATGCGTTCATGGGCGATGATAGAGGCATTGTAGGGCACCGAGAGCATATTTATGGCCAGGACCCCCAGCGAACAGTGCAGCACCGTACGGGCAGCCGCAATCCTCCCCTCCGGAATCACCATGTAATTGTTCAGGAACCACATACCCGCGCTCTCGACGAGAACGACGAGCAACAGAGTGAGTAAAATCTGGACAGTAAGCCCCGTCGCGAACACTCTTTTCAGCCTGTCCATGTCGGAACGGCCTATCTCGAAGGCCAGGAAACGGCTGATTGCCGAGGAAACCGAAGCCGTGACAAAGGTAAAGACACTGACGGCCCCGCCTACCGCATTCCATATCCCGTAATCGTCCACCCCGAGTTCCCGCAGCACCACCCTCGAGGTGAAGAGGCCGATGAGCATCAGCAGGAACATGCGCAGGTACAGGAAAATGGCGTTACGGGCCACCCTCCTGCTGTTCTCCGAAATATGGGGACTACGGGGCTGCATATCGTCAGAATATACCGAAAATTGCCGAACCGGAGCCTGACATGGACGCGTACACGGCCCCACGGCGGTAGAACTCTTCCTTCAGAGCGGCCAGTTCAGGCCATTTCGCGAACACCGACGGTTCAAAGTCGTTGAAAAGCACGTCTTTCCATTCCTCCATAGGCCGTGCGAGGGCTTCCCTTAACGGAAGTGCCCGGGATTGGGGCTCTCTTTCACGGGGCACGACAAGCGAATAGGCATCCCTGGTGCTGACATTCACGCCCTCCGGAATCACCAGCTCTATACGGCGCGTAGCGAGGTCTATGGGATAATCCCGCAGTTCGTCCCCCCGTCCCTCGCCCGTCATGCAGCGGTTATATACGAAAAACGCGCAGTCGGAACCGAGCTGCGAGGCATAGACCGCCAGCCCGTCGTCGCTCAGGCCGAGGGAGAAAAGTTCATTGACCGACTTCAGGGTGAAGGCACAGTCGGACGAGCCTCCACCGAGCCCCGCACCCGCAGGGACATGCTTGCGCAGGAATATATCCACGGGCGGAAAGTCGAAGTCCCTGCGCAGGAGCTTTACGGCACGGAAACAGAGGTCGGTATGGGGGTCCCAGTCGCCGCCCTCAATCACTATGCTGTCCTCGCGGCCCTTCCCCCGCTGGACCTCAAGCTCGTCCCGAAGGCCGTGATAAGGCACGAAAAGCGTCTCGATGTCATGAAATCCATCGGGGCGCTTTCTGAGTATGCTCAGGCCGAGATTGAGCTTTACGTTAGGGTATGCTTTCATATATTTCCCTGCTTATTTCCTCGGGGAGCCGCGACAGGACCGGGGCAAGGAAGGCTATCTTCTGCATTCTTTCGGCTTCCTCGCGGGGTATTCCCCTCGAGCGCAGGTAGAACGCTTCTTCCGCATTCAGAAAACCGGTGGTGCAGCCGTGCGAGCAGGCCACGTCATCGGCGTAAATCTCCAGCTGGGGGCGGTTCTCGACCTTCGCATCGCGACTCAGGAGTATGCTGTGGCTCTCCTGATATGCGGAAGTCCTTCCGGCGCCTTTCGCTATGTATATCAGCCCGTTGAATTCAAATCTCGAATATCCTCCCGCCAGGCCTTTGAAAAGCTGGCGTGACACGCTTCCGGGGGCATTGTGCTTCGCGAGCACATCGATCCTGAGGTCCTCCTCGCCGGTGCAAAGATAGGCCCCGGCTATATCCACCTCGCAGCCCTCGCCGTTTATGTCCACCTGAATGCAGAGACGGGCCGAAGTCCCGGGCAGGGCAATCAGGGTCATGCGCAGGCTTTCACCGGCACCCAGGCTTACATATTGGGGCACCGGGTCGTGTCCTATGATGTAAATCTTATCCATTGAGACTCTCGAATCCTTCCTGTTCTATCCTGTCTGCCAGTTCCATCCCGCCCGTCTCGACTATGCGGCCGTCCTTGAGGATATGGACCGTGTCGGGCACTATGTAGTCGAGCAGTTTGCGGTAATGGGTAATCACTACGGTCGAATTTTCGGGCGAGCGCAGTTTCCCGACCCCGTCCGCAATCATGCGCAGCGAATCCACGTCAAGGCCGGAGTCCGTCTCGTCAAGTATGCTGAACTTCGGTTCGAGCATGGCCATTTGGAATATCTCGTTGCGTTTCTTCTCGCCTCCGGAGAAGCCCACGTTGACGTCCCTTCTGGCGAATTCCCCCCTCATGCCTACGAGGGCCATTTTCTCCCGCAGGAGCTTCAGGTACTCGGACGGAGTGATTTCTGCCTGTCCGAGACTGCGCCTCCTGGCATTGATTGCCGACTTCATGAAGTTCGTGATGCTGACCCCGGGGATTTCCACGGGATACTGGAAACTGAGGAAGACCCCCGCCCAGGCCCTCTCCTCGGGGCTCATGGCGAACAGGTCCTGCCCCTCGAATGTTACGCTGCCGGATATGAGCTCGTAGCCCGGCTTGCCCGTGAGCACGGCGGCAAGGGTACTCTTCCCCGCCCCGTTCGGGCCCATGAGGGCGTGGACCTCCCCTTTGTAAACGGTCAGGTCTACACCCTTGAGTATCTCCCTGCCTTCCACTCCGGCATGAAGATTCTTTATTTCAAGCAATATTTCCTTATTCATTTCTTTTGTACAGTTTAATCCAGGATATTAACGACCACACCCCGTTGACGAGGTAGAGTGCGCTGACTATGGGCATTATATAGAGTCCCGAAAGCAGGTACAGCGTCATGTTGCCCAGATTCACCATGAGCCATACAATCCAGCATTCCCAGTACTTCCGGGCGCTCAGATACTGGGCGGAGAGCGTCAGCATGAGCATGAAAGAGTCCAGGAAAGGATTCCGGGGATTATCGAACAGATACTTCAGAACGAAGTTCCAGACCACCGCGGCCAGAACCACCATGAGGGCCAGAACCGCAAGTTTTTCTATCCCCAAATGGCTGACCCTGAGCCGGCCGCTGTTCGCGGCGCTCTGCTCGCCCTTGCGGGGATGCGTCCACCTGTAGTTGCCGTAGATATTGATTGCCAACGATATGGGCTGCAGAACCATGGCCGAATACAGGTGCTGGTTGAGGAAGAGCACGAATAGGAATATGTTGTAGACATATCCCACATAGAAATTGTATTTCGAATTGCGTCCCGCAAGGAAAACGCAGCTCAGTCCGAGGACGGACGAAACAATCTCGACCCAACTCATCCTACCGAACCTTCAAGTGATATGGTCAGGAGCTTGGTAGCCTCAACGGCGAACTCCATGGGCAGACGCGCGAGCACCTCCCTGGCATAGCCCCCGACTATGAGCGCCGCGGCATCTTCGGTGGAAATTCCCCTCTGTCCGCAGTAGAACAGCTGTTCTTCGCTGATTTTCGAGGTGGTGGCCTCGTGTTCCACCACGGCTGTCGGGTTCTGGTTCCTGATTACCGGGAAAGTGTGGGCACCGCAGTTGCTCCCTATGAGCAGGGAGTCGCACTGGGAGTAGTTGCGGGCGTTGTCAGCCTTGGGGCCCATTTGCACGAGGCCGCGGTAGCTGTTCTCGCTGTAGCCCGAAGATATTCCCTTTGAAACTATGCGGCTGCGCGTGTTGCGCCCCAGATGTATCATCTTCGTGCCCGTGTCGGCCTGCTGGTAATGGCCGGTCATAGCCACGCTGTAGAACTCCGAGGAGGAATTGTCGCCCCGGAGTATGGTGCTCGGGTATTTCCAGGTAATGGCGGAACCCGTCTCGACCTGGGTCCAGCTCAGATGTGAGCCGCTGCCCCTGCAGAGTCCCCTCTTGGTCACGAGATTGAGTATGCCGCCACGGCCCTGGGCATCACCGGGATACCAGTTCTGCACCGTGCTGTACCTGACATTGGCGTCCTTTTCGACTATGATTTCCACCACGGCAGCATGGAGCTGCTGCTCGTCGCGCATGGGAGCGGTGCAGCCCTCGAGGTAACTCAGGTCGGAACCCTCCTCCGCGACAATCAGCGTGCGCTCGAACTGCCCGGTACCGAGGGCGTTGATACGGAAATAACTGGAAAGGTCCATAGGGCATTTCACCCCCTTGGGGATGTAGCAGAAGGAACCGTCGGAGAATACCGCCGAGTTGAGGGCAGCATAGAAATTGTCGCCCGGGGGAACCACAGTAGCGAGATATTTTCTTACAAGTTCGGGATATTCGCGCACAGCCTCGGAGATAGGGCAGAAGATAATGCCCCTCTCGGCGAGGGTTTCGCGGAAGGTGGTGGCCACGCTGACCGAATCGAAGACCGCATCCACTGCCACTTCGCTGCGGGGTTTGACTCCGGCAAGCACCTCCCTTTCGTGGAGGGGAATTCCGAGCTTGTCGAAGGTCTCGGCGAGGGCCGGGTCAATCTCGTCGGGCCTGTCTTCATCGCGCTTGGGAGCCGCCCAGTAAATAATATCCTGAAAATCTATCTTGGGAAGTTTCAGATGACCCCACTGCGGAGGCTTCATCTGCTGCCATTTGCGGAAGGCGTCGAGACGGAAGTCCAATAGCCACCCCGGCTCGTCCTTCTTTGACGATATAAGGCGGATAATGTCTTCGTTGAGGCCCTTGGGGATGAATTCCTGCTCGACCTCGGTGACAAAACCCTCCTTATATTCTTGTTGAGAAAGCTCTTTTATTATCTCATCCATAGAAATTCTAAATTAATCCACAAATGTACTGAATTTATGTAATTTTGCGGTCGTTTAAAGTGAAATGAGATGAATCTTCCGATAGTTGCGGCCGCCATTGCGGCGTATTTCATTGTCATAATAGGGACAAGTCTCTGGACTGCAAGGAAGAACCACAGCAGTGCGGACTTCTTCCGCGGGAACAGGCAGTCGCCCTGGCCCGTCGTGGCCATAGCCATGATCGGGACTTCCATTTCGGGGGTCACCTTCGTGTCCGTGCCCGGCATGGTGGCGGCCTCTCAGTTCTCCTACCTCCAGATGGCCATAGGTTTCGTGGCCGGTTATGTGGTCATAGCATATCTCCTGCTGCCTCTCTACTACAGGCTCAATCTGGTCAGCCTCTACAGCTATCTCGGGCAGCGTTTCGGCAGCGCCAGCTACAGCACCGGGGCGACATTCTTCCTGATTTCCAAACTGCTCGGCTGCGGAGTAAGGATGTATCTCACCGCCATGGTCCTGCAGACCGTCTTCTTCGGCCCCCTCGGCATACCCTTCTACGTCAATGTGCTCCTCACCATGTTCGCCGTATGGCTCTACACCTTCAGGGGAGGGGTGCGTTCGTTGGTGTGGGCCGATATGTTGCAGACGCTTTGTATCATTGCCTGCGTGGTCCTCTGTATAGTGTTCATCGGCCGTGAAATGGGCATGACTGCCGCCGACAGTTGCCGGAGCATCGCAGCCAACGACATGAGCCGCATTTGGTTCTTCGACGATTTCAAGGACACGCGCTATTTCTGGAAACAGTTCGCCGCCGGAATGTTCACCACCATAGCCATGACGGGACTGGACCAGGACATGATGCAGAAGAATCTCTCCTGCCGCACCCTGAAAGAGAGCCGTAAAAATGTGCTGTCCTACGGCGTGGCCTTCATCCCGGTGAACCTCCTGTTTCTGTCTCTCGGAGTATTGCTCTACAATTTCGCCGCGGGAAGGGGCGTGGAAGTCAGTTCCCCGGACAGCCTTTTCCCCGTAATCGCCTGTGGAACGGACGGCTCAGGAGTGCAGTTCATGCCCGCGGTGGTGGGACTGCTCTTCGTGATAGGTCTGATTTCATCGGCATTCAGCAGCTCTGGTTCGGCCCTCACCTCGCTCACCTCCTCCTTCACCCTCGACATACTCAGGGCCGACAGGAAAAAGGGGGAAGCCGGACTGAAGAGGACCAGGAATATAGTCCACGTGGCGGCTGCGGTCGTTATGGGATGCGTTATCTACGGTTTCAGGGCATTGGGGAGCGAAAGCGTCATCAATGCGGTGTACACGATTTCGGGCTACACCTACGGGCCCCTGCTCGGTCTCTTTCTTTTCGGAATCTTCACGAAGAGAAAACCCCGGGAAAAGCTTATCCCCTTTATCATGCTGCTTTCGCCCGTAATATGCCTGATACTTTCTTCCCACAGCGAGGAATGGTTCGGCGGTTACAGGATAGGTTTCGAACTGCTTCTCATCAACTGCGCCCTGACCATGACCGGACTCTTCCTGAGTTCCCTGAGGGGGAGGGAGGGGTAGAACCCCGCAGGTTTATTCCGGGCGTTATGTGACCGGGAGACAGGGGAATCAACGACGGTAAAACAAGTAGTTAAAATTTGATGCGGGTCAGTGGAATTAAGTTATAATTTTTGCATATTAGCGGCATACTGTAAACCTTATGAAAGCGATTCGTATATTTTTCTTATGTTTCATCACTGTTGTATGGTCGTGCAGCAGGGACGTGTTTGAGAACGTTAATAGTATTTCTGAAGAAACTATTAATGTTGAGATTGTTCCACTTGAAAAGGCATTGCAAAATCTTGAGGAGTTCCTTGCAGGGACAAATATGCATCCGGGCAAATCAGGAGATGCATGGAACTGTTCGGATATTCAGATGAAACTTGGATGGTGAATTGCTATTGGGGCTGGGGTGACGGGAAATGGAATGGATATTATTCATCAAATTGCTTTGACCCCACAGGAGATCCATACACCTGGCATTTCAGGTTGATTACATATTCTATCCCTGAAAATGAATACGTAGTCAAAATAAACTTTTAACCGCCCAAAACGATGAAACGCAGCTTGATCATCTTGTTTGCGCTCCTTCTTTGCGCAGGCTGCCACAAAGTGGTCACAACCCGCTCATACCTACTCGCTTTTTATGAAATTCAAAGCATGGGAGCAATAGGAAAGTATGTCAGTATCGGGGAGGAGAACTACGTGAGAGTGAATGTACATGTAAAGACCGCGAGGATGGTTACGGATGTTTTTGGAGATCGCGTATCGGAAAATGGCTCATTCGAAGATCTGTGCAAAAAATACGGTGATGTATCGTATAAAAAAAGGAGTTTAAGTACTGGTGCTTCTTTGGGAACTCCTAATGAATATAGTTGGCCCAATGCGGATATCAGAGAAATAGAAGTCATATCCAATGATGATTGGGATGCAACTCACCCGGCAGGAAGCCTGCTCAACGACATTGCATGGTTCACAAGTGCTTCAGTATATCCTTTCATAAAAGATTCTTATTCCCAGTTTTTATACACACCCGAGGAATGGTCGGACTTCTTTCGGGACAGCCATGGGACTAATTCAAGGTATTGGGAATCACACCCTGTTGATAAATTGCTTTCGCAAATCTATTTTTATGAAATATACCTCCTTGGATCCGGAAACCAATTGGCTGAACCGGGAGGGTATGGTTACGAAGAGCCTGATATGCTGTACTTTAAACCGGATATTGATTCTGATTATGATCCATGGGTTATGTCCTATAACATGTTTGCTTTGTATATCCCTATATCTGATACTCTCTCCACGCCTGACCTTACCATTACAATCAGGGACGAAAATTCCAAGGTTTTCACCTTTGACGTGGAGATGCAGTAGAGTTTGTTTGGTTTTCGAGGGGGGGGGGGTACCCCAAAGTCGCTTTTGGGGCACCCCTAACCTATATCCCTCTCAACCCCGGCGACACTGTCAAGGGGACTTTGCTCCCTTCGGTCGCGTTCGCTTAGTGACCTTTTGACCTCTCGTTATTTACAATTGTTTCGGCTTACGTTGTTTTTCTCAAAGCGCATCTTGCACATCGTGAATCACCCAGTGGCCATCTGCACGACCGCCTTCCCGAGAGAGTATCCCTTTTTCTTGCATATCTTTAATGTCTCGCTGTATGGTCTTTGAAGACACTTTAAGTCTTTCGGACATTTGCGCCCACGTCGAATCGGGATTCTCCCGAATAAATTGGATGATATTTAGCTGTCTATCAGATAATTCCTTTAGGACATCATTTGAGACATCCTTTAGGACATTGCTCGTGTCAGTGCCGATTTTTAGTACCAATTTTACCTGCATTAAATCCTGCTCTTCTACAAGCTCAGGGCGAGGCCATTCTTTCTCTTTCCATGCCTCAAGAATAAGAGGAAAGCCGGAGCCAAGTCCTTCTCCGAAACCAATCATACGGAGAAGGTTTTGCATTCTTTGATTTC
>CAZMTY010000006.1:0-55658 GCA_964569595.1 uncultured Muribaculaceae bacterium | reverse complement strand
CATTCTGCGCATCCACCTGCTGCTGTATCGTCTCCTTGGGTACGGCGACAATCTTCCCGCTTTCGTCCTTCACATTCACGGTACCGTCACCGTTGTCCACCTGCCCCTGCTCGTTGGCCGTCACCGTCACCTGCGTTTGCGTGCCGTCCGGAGCCGTAAGGGTATAGCTGTCCCCCTCGTTGAACGTCACCTTGCCGTCAATGCTGTCCGCGTATGCCTGCGCCTGCCGCTCTTCTTCGTCTTGCTGTGCCGATGCTGCCTCCATTGCCTGCTTCACCTCCTGCGGAGCATCATTCCATGTCGATACCTGGTGTTTGCCGAACTGGAGGGCCGGCTGTGCAGGTGCTGCCGCTGCGGGGTGCTCGACAGGTGCGGAAGCAGGTTGCGTAGCCTGTGGTGCCTAGGGTTACTGTGCCTGCGCCTGCTTCTGTGCAAGCTCGGCCGCCTCCTGCTCTATGAATCGTTGCGTCTGCTGCTGAGGTGTGAGTCGCTCGGTGGGCTGCTGCGTCAGCTGTGTTTCGGGCTGTGCTACACCCTCTGGGCCAGTCTTAGCCCCCCGTCCTTTCTCTTGATTGTATGTTTTAGATTCAATACGGCGAAATTGAGCTCTATCTCGGTTTCCGTTTCGCGGCTCTGCATGTCCTCCCCGAACAGCTCGGCCATTATCTCCCTGCTTTTCTCTATGAGTGACTTTTGGGTGAATTTATCCGGGTTGGCGAAGAGTTTCCCGATAGTCCGTGACAGTTACCTAAGCTTTGCAAATGCTTCTGTGATGGCTATCGTCGTCCTTCTCGCCTTTCAATATGGTGACGATCATATACAGGCCCTTTTCGATGAAAGGCCTTTGGCGCATATTTGGAATGCCCGCCCCGCTTTAGTATTGTGCCACGAATTGGTAGATGATATAGCCTGACTGTTTCGGTGCGGCCCCTTGATTCGCGGAGAAACGGGCCTGTCTGGCGGCACTTTCCGCATAACTGTGCAGGCAGGGGTCATTAGTCGAGAATTCCTTGTCCACTTTCGCGCTCAGCACATCCCCGTTTGGGGCCACGGTAATGAGTACCTTGACCTTCCCCGACCCCATGCAGCGGTACGCAGGTATGGGCAGACGGCTGGCCTTTCTTCCTCCGAGGTCGTATTCGGCCACACTCGGGCCACTGTATGCAGCTGTCTGCCTTTCATTCTCCTTAGTGCTCTCGTTGCGTATTTCCGGGGCCGATACGTTGAAATCCTCGCTGCTTATTTCTTGACCCCTGAGAAGTTCCTGTCTGAGTCTTTCCGCATCAGCATACAACTGTTCGGCGTCAGTGCCCCTGTCGTCCCTGAGTGCCCCCTGGTTCACGGCTATGTTTCTGATTTGGCTGCTTCTTTCCGAGTAGGGCATTTCACCGCCGAGTTCTTCCTGAAGTTTGCGGCTTATGGCTTCCTTGAATTCGAGTTCCTGTTGCAGTCTTTCCAATTCCGCCTGCAGCCTCTCCATCTCGTCCATTTTGGAGAAATCGAGCAGGTAACCCTTCTCCTGCGACAGCGAGTAGCCTATTCCCGAAGCGAGCAAGACTATCAACACCGCAAGATGGACTATTACGGTGAGATAGAATCCTGCCCTGTCTTCGTTGGGAATGCGTCTCATTTGCTGGACTGGCGTTTCTCTTCGAGAGATTTCTCTATGGTGTTGGTAATTATGTCTATTGCGACCTTGTTGTGGCCTCCCTGCGGGATGATGATGTCCGCATAGCGCTTGCTCGGCTCTATGAACTGGAGGTACATGGGCTTGACGGTGCGGGTGTAGCGTTCGATTACCCAATGGACGTCCTTGCCCCTTTCGCTGATGTCCCGGGCCATTACCCTCATCAGCCTGTCGTCGTCATCGGCATCCACGAAGATTTTCACATCCATCTGCTCGAGCAGCTTTTTGCAGGTGAAGATGAGTATCCCTTCGATTATTATCACGTCAGCCGGTTCCACGGTCACGGTCTCCGTCTTGGAGCGCGAGCAGGAAATATAGGAGTAGACGGGCTGCTTTATGGTCTTCCCCTGCTTGAGGTCGGCAAGCTGGCAGCACAGCAAATCCCAGTCTATCGCATTGGGGTGGTCGAAGTTCTGGGTCCTCTTTTGCTCGTCAGTGAGGTCACTTGAGTCCTTGTAGTATGAATCCTGGGGTATTACAACTACCTTGTCTGCCTTGAGTTTCTCGGTTATTGACCTTACGACGGTGGTTTTGCCTGAACCCGAGCCTCCGGCTATGCCTATTACAAACATATTTACCTGTCCTGATAATTGATTGTGAATTAATATTCGGCGTTTTTGGGCGTCCTCGGGAAGGGTATCACGTCACGTATGTTGGACATGCCGGTGATGAAGAGCAGAAGCCTCTCGAATCCCAGCCCGAAACCGCTGTGGGGACAGCTGCCGAAGCGCCTTGTATCTATGTACCATTCCAGATTGCGCCGGCTCATCTTGAGTTCGTCAATCCTGGTCTCGAGTTTCGTCAGGTCGGCCTCCCTTTCCGAGCCGCCTATGATTTCACCTATCTTGGGGAAGAGGACGTCCATGGCTCTGACGGTCTTCCCGTCGTCGTTCTGCTTCATGTAGAAAGCCTTGATGTCCTTGGGATAGCCGGTGAGGATGACGGGTCTGCCGAAATGCCTCTCCACGAGATACCTCTCATGCTCGCTCTGCAAGTCGGCACCCCAGAAGACTGGATATTCGAACTGAACCCCGTTCCTGACAGCCTCCTCGAGTATCTTGATACCTTCGCTGTACTCAAGTCTTACGAATTCGGTCCGGGTCACGCCTTCGAGCCTGGCCATGAGCTCAGGGTCATATCTGTCGTTGAGGAACTTGATGTCGTCGTAGCAGTTGTCGAGGGCGTAGCGGACGAGGTGTTTGATGAAGTCCTCGGCAAGGTCCATGTTGTCGTTGATGTCGTAGAAGGCCATTTCCGGCTCTATCATCCAGAATTCCGCGAGGTGGCGGGGAGTATTGGAGTTCTCGGCCCTGAATGTAGGCCCGAAAGTGTAGATTTCCCCGAGTGCGGTGGCCGCGAGTTCTCCCTCAAGTTGTCCGCTTACCGTGAGGCTGGTCTGTTTTCCGAAGAAATCCTTGCTGTAGTCAACTTCCCCTTTCTTGTTCTTGGGTACGTTGTTGAGGTCGAGCGTCGTTACCTGGAACATCTGTCCCGCACCTTCGCAGTCTGCGGCGGTAATTACGGGCGTGTGAAGGTAGACGAAGCCCTTGCTGTGGAAATACTCGTGTATCGCGAAGGACATTTGGCTGCGCAGTCTGTAGACGGCCCCGAAGGTATTGGTTCTGGGGCGGAGGTGTGCCACGGTCCTCAGATATTCGAAGGAAGTGTCCTTTTTCTGGAGAGGATAACGCACCGGGTCGCAGAGGCCGTAGACCGTTATCTCTTCGGCGCGTATCTCCACAGCCTGCCCGCTTCCTACGGATTCCACCAGTTCTCCGCGTACGCCTATGCAGGCGCCTGTACTGATTTTGGCCAGGACATTCTCTGTGTCGTTTTTCTTGTCGACCACTATCTGGACGTTCTTGATGGTCGAACCGTCGTTCAGGGCTATGAATGCGATTTCCTTGTTGCCGCGCTTTGTTCTTACCCAGCCTTTCACCAGAACCTGGCGGCCTGCCTGCATCCCGAGCAGGTCTTTGATTTTAGTACGAAGTATTTCCTCCATGTTTTCTTATTTATTTTAAAAGCAGCCCTCTGTCAAAAGGGGGCTGCTTCAAATATTCTACTGCAGATTAGCATCAGTCAGTCGGTCTTTTCGCTGAATACATGATATTGAGTGCCGAGCAGCGTCTGAGTTCCTGTTTTACGTCAGTGACGATACCCATCCTGACATTCTCGTCGGCTCTGATGCTGACGGTCATGAACTGGCGGTCAGCCTCGCTTCTCGACTCTCTCTCTGCGGCGATGAAGTCACGTATGTCCTGAGTGTTCCTGAACGAGTCATTCAACTGGATACGGGGCTCGTTTCCGTACTGCGCCTGCAGTGAACGGATAGGAGGTCCGATGTTGATATATGAATTCAGGTCCTTTCTTACGAGCTTGGTGACTTCTGAAGCCTCAGGCGTATTCACCTGCACCATATTCTCTGTTTCACGCAGCTGAGTGGTTACCATGAAGAAGAACAGGAGCATGAATACGATATCGGACATTGACGCGGTGCTTATACCGGGCGCGTCCTCTCTTTTTCTTTTTCTAAGTTTTGCCATATTCCTGGTCTCCTATCTTCTGTTTCCTACGTCTACAGGCTCACTCTCGGAAATGTTCTGAGGTATTGCCTTTTTAACTATATCCTGCTGTTCTTCCGTGAGGGAGTTGAACGCCCTTCCGAAGTGTGCGAGCGAGAACTCGTCACGAAGCTCGTTGATGGCCCTGACAAGCTCGTTCTGAACAGCGATATAGGCCTGGTAGCTTGTACCACGGTCGTTCTGGAGGGAGATAACTCCCTGGGAAACGGGGTACACTCCAAATCCTTCGATTTCGGTCGGCCTCTTTTCAGGAAGGTCGGCTGCATCGGTGGGATTGGTCAGGAACACTTTGATTTTTTCTTTCAGCTGGCTGATATCTAGAGGTTCTGTACCGGCATAAAGTCTATCCGCAGAATTTATCCTCACAATAATAATATTGCGGCGATTAACCCTCTGGTCCGTAATCTGCTGGTCATCAGCAGGCATAGGAGGCAGACGGCGTGACAAACCCAACTGTGACCCCATGGATGAACTCATCAGGAAGTAGCACAGAAGCAGGAACGCGATGTCTGCCGTTGAGGTTGAATTGATTCCGGGCGTTTTTCTGCTGGACATAACTTATTTTCTGTTTGTGATGGCAAGGCGTACCTCCCCAACTATGATTGCGAGTACGGTCACTGCTCCAAGGAGATAGATGAGGTTGAGAACCGTGTCAGTCTGTTTGAGTGTTACAGCGGTGAAATCTTCCCTGCCAGATACAGGGTCACCGGATGCGAGCAGGTAGGCTACTCCACATGCTACGGCGAGCGCCACAACGCCGAGGACCACTCCGAGCAGTCCTTTGGGATTGTCCTTGGCAAGAACGATTCCTCCGACAACTACCCATGCGATGAGGGTGACGGCGATGAGCACGTAAGCCCAGTAGAGCAGAATATCAATCGGCTGTCCGTCATTCGCCGTGAAGCCTACTGCGGCTCCCCATACGGCAAGCGCGGCGCTGATTATAATCAGCACTACCATGCTCCATTTGAATATCTTGTTAAGTTTCATATTGCTTGCAATTACTTCTGCTCGCTTGAGTATTTGGTGAGTATGTCAACAAGGGTGATTGAAGAATCCTCCATGTCAATGGTGATGGAGTCAATCTTGGAGATGATGTAGTTGTAGAACACCTGAAGAATCATGGCGACAATCAAACCACCTACGGTAGTAATCAAGGCGACCTTCATACCTCCGGCAACGATGTTGGGAGAAATGTCTCCGGCTGCCTGGATAGCGTCGAATGCCTGGATCATTCCGACAACCGTTCCCAAGAATCCGAGTGAAGGAGCAATGGCAATGAAGAGTGAAATCCATGAAAGTCCGTTCTCCATCTCGCTCATCTGAACTGAACCGTAAGAAACAACGCTCTTCTCTACGACATCAACTCCCTGGTCATAGCGGAGAAGTCCCTGATAGAAGATGCTGGCAACAGGTCCACGGGTGCTGCGGCAAACATCCTTTGCGGCCTCAATGCCTCCCTCGTTGAGGGCCTTCTCTACCTTGGCAACGAGAGTCTTTGTGTTGACCTTGGAGAAGGTGAGATAAAGAATGCGCTCTACACAGAGGGCAAGACCGAGGATAAGGCAGAGTGCAATCATGGTCATGAAGCCAGGACCACCGTCTATGAACTGGGTCTTGAGAGCCTGATGCATAGGCACTTCAGGAGCGGCAGCAGTCAGGTCGGCAAGACTGGTGGGCTGTGTCTGCACGGGGGCGGCAACCTCGGTAGTTTCAGTCTCAGTTGCTACAGTGGCCTGCTCGTCCTGAGCAGAGGCGATGTTGGCAGAGAAAGCCATTACGCCGGCAGCTGCCAAAAACACAAGAAACTTTTTCATAATGATTTTAGTAATGTATTATTAGTTGTAAAATATTTTACACTCAAAACCGGTGCAATTTAGTAATAATATTTCTTATTTCAACAATTATTTTGAGATTTCGCCCCTGAGATTCTTTCCCAGAAGTTGCTTGACCTTCGCGTTATCTGCGTAATTCCCCATGAGATAGAACAGTTTTCCGAGTGCGCTTTCGGTGGTGATGTCATGTCCCGAGATGACGCCGGCTTCCTTGAGGTTGCGCCCCGTAGCATAGATGTCCATGTTGACATCGCCGCTAAGACACTGGGTGACATTGAGCAGGATTTTCCCCATCCCGCAGGCTTCGCTGACTGTCTCTATGAACCATGGTTTCGAGATGGCGTTGCCGGAACCGTAGGTCTCCAGTATCACCGCCCGGCTCCCGTGTCCGAGCAGTATGTCGCTGACAGCCTGTTCGGTAATGCCGGGATGAAGCTTGAGTATGGATACCCTCGTGTCGAGTCTGTCGTGTATGTTCAGGTTGCGCTTCTGCTCGGCTGAATAGTGGATGAAACCGCTGTTGTATTTTATGTTTATCCCGGCGGTGGCGAGGGGAGGGTAGTTCGGGGAGCAGAAGGCGTCGAAGCCGGTGGCGTTGACCTTGGTGCTGCGGTTTCCCCGGAATAGCTGGGAGTTGAAGCAGATACAGACCTCGGGGACCACGGCCCCTCCGTAGATGTCCTTGGCAGAGGCTATCTCCACGGCGGATATGAGGTTCTCCTTGCCGTCCGTCCTGGGTCTGCCTATGGGAAGCTGGCTGCCTGTGAAGATTACGGGTTTGCTGAGATTGTCGAGCATGAAACTCAGGGCGGACGCGCTGTATGCCATTGTGTCGGTGCCGTGGAGTATCACGAAGCCGTCGTAGGCCTCGTACCTGTCCCTTATCAGTCTTGCCAGCGACTGCCAGGTCGAGGGCTCGATGTCCGAGGAGTCAATCAGCGGGGAGAAAGTGAAGGAGTCGATATTCAGCGAGAATTTGCGCAGTTCGGGTACTTCCTCGAGCAGACTGTTGAAATTGAAAGGCTTCAGGGTGCCGTCTTCCGGGTCTTCCTTCATGCCTATGGTTCCTCCGGTGTAAATCAGAAGGATGGAGGTCTCACGCGAGCTCTTGTCCTTGAATATATTCAGATTCATATCGAAAACAGTTTTCTTGCATTGGCCGTAGTCACGCGGGCAACTTCTTCCACACTCACGTTCTTGCACTCCGCCAGAACTGCCGCGATTATGGGTATGTATGTGCTTTCGTTCCTCTCGCCCCTGTGGGGAACGGGGGTAAGGTAGGGCGAATCGGTTTCGAGGAGGATGCGCTCGAGGGGGATGTGTCTGACCTCTTTGGCCAGTGATGCGTTGCGGAAGCTTATGACTCCGCCTATGCCGACGTACCAGTCTCCGTATCTCTGCAGCTCCTCGAAAGTCTCGTGGCTGGCGCTGAAGGCGTGGAGATTGCCCCTGAGCTGAAGGTGGCGGCAGTCCCTGATGATTTTCACGAAGTCGCCCGTGGCATCACGCAGGTGTATGTTCACCGGGAGGTCCCTTGAAGAAGCGAGTTCGAGCTGCACGCGGAAAGCCTCCTTCTGCAGTTCCGCATGCTCTTTGCCGTAATGGTAGTCGAGACCGATTTCCCCTATAGCCACAGGCTTGACTCCATTCTCGAATTCCTTGTTTATCTTGTCGATTTCATCCTTCCAGTCCGCGTCCACAGAGCCGGGATACAGGCCGAGCATGGGATAGAGCAGTCCGGGATGTCTGCGGCACAAGGCCAGCATGGACCCACGTTCGCGTGAATCCACATCCGCCTGCAGCATGGCCTTGATTCCTGCGGCCGCCGAGCGCAAGATAATCTCGTCCTCTACGCCGTCGTAGGCCTTGTCGTAATTGTGTGTATGGGTATCAATGAACTCCATCTGGCTGAAATTGCGTGAATTTAAACATATTTATCGTTAATGCTACACCTCTGGAACATGTCGCTGCGGATGAAGCCTGCATTTTCGAGCATCAGGGCGAGGAAGGAGACCTCATTGTAGCGCAGTCCCGTGAGGGAGCAGATTTCGTCATAACTGATTCCGCTTTGGGCGTGTGTGAGGGAATAGATGCGCCAGGCCGACTCCACGGAGCCTCTGTCTATCTTGCCGTCGAGGGCTTCGGCGATTTTCCCGTGTATATCCTTCAAACTGCCGGACTTGCGTGCAGGCTTGCCCAGGCCGAGCATGGCAGGAAGGTCGGAGGGCAGGGGGATGATTTCGGCCACATTCTTGGATATAAGGATGTTGCATCCCTCCGAGCGCTGGTCGCCGCATCTGCCGGGGAAGGCATAAACCGGGCGGCCGTAGCCTGAAGCCAGCCGCGCAGTCATCATCCCGCCGCCCTTCGCCCTCGACTCCACGAGTATCGTTGCCGCTGATATTCCGG
This sequence comes from uncultured Muribaculaceae bacterium, assembly GCA_964569595.1. Classification (GTDB taxonomy): domain Bacteria; phylum Bacteroidota; class Bacteroidia; order Bacteroidales; family UBA932; genus Cryptobacteroides. Next base: position 47,142 of record CAZMTY010000006.1, on the reverse strand, counting down.
CTATTATGCGGTTGCGTCTGAGGAAAACCTCGGGCCTGGGGACGGTGCCGGGAGGGTAATCGGTGATTATAGCGGAACCGGGCGAGAGGATTATGCGTGAGGCCACGTCGCAGTGTCTTTTGGGGTAGATGTCGTCTATGCCTACGGGGCTGACGGCTATGGTCGGAATGGAAGCATCCAGGGCAGAGAGGTGGGCCTTGATGTCGGCCCCTATTGCCAGTCCGCTGACTATTGCCGGGGGCTGTCCGGCTTTGGCGAGGGCCATGACGGCGCTTCTGCAGCATTCCTGGCCGTAAAGGTCGAGGTCGCGGGTGCCCACGATGGAGACCAGGGGCCTGGAATTGAATATTTCCGAAACGGGGGAAGTGCTTCTGACATAAAGCAGTACGGGTGCGTCAGGGCATTCGCGGAGAAGACAGGGGTAGTCCTCGTCGGTGATGCTGAGAAAAGAGACGCCCTTTGCGCCGAGTCTTTCGTATTCTTCGTCGGCGGCATCCATGCAGGAGCGGCTGATTTTCCCCGTATACTTGCTTTCAGGGCCGAAAAGCGTTTTCAGTTCGTCATCGGAAAGTCCGAACAGGGCGTGGGTGGAGCCAAGGGCCTCGACTATTTTTACTGCCGTGGCCGGGTCGTCGCCGAAAACCGCGTTAAGCGCTATCGCGCCCGCAGCGGAAAGTCTTTTTTCATCCATTTTTCACAGTTAGTTATTGGTCAAGTGTTATTGCAGGCAGATTCGATATGAATCGGGCTTATCTTCAAAGCTCAAGCGTGTCGCGCTTTTGCCAGGTGCGTTATGGCTGCCAGGTTCAAATCAAAGCTGCAGGCGAAATTCGCAAGTCTGCTGCAGATTTGCAAACGGTTTTCCGCAATCCCGTCCGATTCAGCGCCGCGGTCTCAGATAATCAGCATGGCGTCGCCGTAGGGGCCGAACTTGTAATCTTCCTGAAGTGCGACATTGTAGGCATTCATTACCTGCTTGAAGCCACCGAAGGCCGCCACGGTCATCAGCATTGTGGACTGGGGCATTTGGAAATTGGAGACGATGGCATCGGGAATGGCGAAGTCGTAGGGCGGGAAGATGAATTTGTCTGTCCACGAATCACTGGGCCTGACCTCGTGCTCGGTGGTCACGTAGGTCTCCAGGGCGCGGATTACTGTCACTCCGACGGCGCAGATTTTATGTCCGGCCCTCTTGGTGGCATTGATTTCGGCTGCGGCTTCCTCGGTGATGATGAAACGCTCGCCGTCCATCTTGTGCTTGGAGAGGTCCTCGACATCGACCCTGCGGAAATGGCCTATACCCATGTGTACGGTTATGAGGGTCTTGTCTATGTCGTGAAGAATCATCCGGTTGAAAAGCTCCCTGCTGAAATGCAGTCCGGCCGCGGGGGCTGACACCGCGCCTTCGTGCCTGGCGAAAATGGTCTGGAACTCCTCGGCGTCCTTTTCGGTAGTCTCGGTCTTTACCCATTCCGGCACAGGAGTCTTTCCGAGGCTGAACAGGGCCTCCTTGAACTGCTCGTACTGGCCGTCGTAAAGGAAACGCAGGGTGCGCCCGCGGGAAGTGGTGTTGTCGATGACTTCGGCCACCATGCTGTCGTCATCGCCGAAATAGAGCTTGTTCCCTATCCTTATCTTCCTTGCGGGGTCCACTATCACGTCCCAGAGCCGCTGTTCGCGGTTGAGCTCCCTGAGAAGGAACACGATTATGTCGGCCCCGGTCTTCTCCTTCTTGCCCAGGAGTTTGGCGGGAAATACCTTGGTATCGTTAAGGACGAAACGGTCGCCCTTCCCGAAATAATCGATTATTTCCTTGAATTTGCGATGCTCTATTTCCCCGCTGTCCTTGTGCAGGACCATCAGTTTGCATTCGTCCCTCCACTGCATCCTGCCGTTGACTTCAGGCTGAAGTTCCACGGCAATTTTCTCCTTGGGCAGGTCAAAGTTGAATTGAGAAAGTTTCATACCGGTTTAGAGTCCAAAATATCAAAACTAATACGGATGACAAGGCATAAAAGTTTCACAAAATTCAAAAAAGTTTCAGCGAAATTTGTTTCGGACCCCGGCACTGGCTGAAATCCGCTTCCCGCCCCGGCAAAGGCGTGTAAGAATCAGACCCTTGCCTCGCGGAAGACTTCGATTATGGAAGGGTAGCTGTTCTTGATGAAGGGAGGCAGGCTGGAGCGCGCCACCCAGGCCGCCTTGGAAATGTCCTCCTCCCGCTGGGGAGTAAGGTCCACGGGGTCCGTGTAGAGCATATCGTACCACCAGGTGTGCTTGAGATGCCAGATTCCGTCGCGCAGGTAGCAGTGGTCGGTGACGCAGATGAGCTTGCGGCTTTCGAGCTGTTCGACGCCGGTCTCCTCCCGCACCTCCCTCAGTGCCGTGAGTTCTATGTCTTCGCCCCTTTCCCTGTGACCCTTGGGCAGGTCCCACAGCCCGTTGCGCCGTATAAGCAGGAAGTCGCCCCGCCTGTTCGACACCAGCCCTCCGGCGGCGTCCACCTCCTTGAATTCAGCGCAGACCCTGCGGTACAGCCATTCCGTGTCTTCGGTGGGTATGTATATCCTCGAGAGCGATTCCGAGGCCTCGAACATGGCCACGAGGGTGTGGATATTCACCTGGTTGCCTATGTGGAATTCGATGGAGTTCGGGTCCGCAAGGGCCTGTTCGTCGGGAGCGCAAATGATGATGCAGCGCTTTTCGAAGTATATCTTGTGCATTGGGGAAATTGCTATCTTTGCAAATGTGTGCAAACGCAAATGTAACAATTTAATATGACTTCCCATTATTCGAGCAAACACGGCCAGGTCGCAAGGAGGCCTGAAGAACTTTATATGATGTTCTGCGACATGCGCAACTTCTCGCAACTCGTCCCCGGCAAGGTGGACGCGGAAATTACGGCCGACTACGACAATCTGAGCGTATCGGTGCTGAGTTTCAGGATAGGAGTCCGCGTGGACGAACGCGTGCCGTACAATCTTATCAGGTTAGGCAGTTCGGATTCCCCGGTGGAATTTGTGGCAGTGCTCAGGTTCGATCCCTCCGACAAGCCGGGCCATACTGATTTCAGCATAGAGATAGACGCCAACCTGAACCTGATGATGAGGTCCTTGCTCGGATCGAAAATCCAGCAGGGGCTGGACCAGTTCGTCGACGGTCTCGTGAATGCTTCCGAAGGCAGGATGCCGGATATGCCTTCAGGTTCACGATGAGCGCGCTGCCTGTCTCCATACGCCTGAATCCTTTCAAGGGAGGGGCCGGGCCACAGGGCAGTCCCGTCCCATGGAGTCCTCATGGCCGCATACTGCCGGAAAGACCGGTCTTCACGCTTGACCCGCTTTTCCATGCCGGCTGTTATTATGTCCAGGATTCCTCGGCCATGTTCACGGGATATATGCTGCGGACCCTGCTGCCGCAAACCGCTTGCGGGCCTTCGGGACCCAGGGTACTTGACTTGTGCGCCGCGCCCGGAGGGAAGACCACCGATGCCTCCACCATACTCCGGGAGAGTTGCGGCGACGCTTTCCGGCTCGTGTCGAACGAGGTGATGAAAGCGAGGGTGTCGGTATTGGCCGACAACGTAGCGGTATGGGGCGACAGCCGGGTCACGGTGACTTCGGCGGACCCCGCGGCTTTCTCGGCCCTGGAGGGTTATTTTGACGTGATTATCGCCGACGTGCCCTGCAGCGGAGAGGGGATGTTCCGCAAGGACAGCCGGGCCGTTGAGGAATGGAGCCCGGCGGTGGTGGCACTGTGTGCGGAAAGACAAAGGCGCATACTCGCGGATGCCTGGCCGGCACTCAAGGAAGGCGGACTTCTCATATACTCCACCTGTACCTATGAGGAGGTCGAGAACGACGGCAATCTGAAATGGGCCGCCATGGAACTCGGAGGGGAGATAGTCCCGCCGCAGGAGAGTTTCCCCGAGTACGGGGTGAGGCTTACGGAGTGCGGCAGCCTGCTCAGGGCGGGGGAGGTGCCGGGAGAGGGGCAATGGGTAGGAGCGCTTTTCAAGACATCCCGCGCCGGAAGATGCCGTAACGGCGACAGGCTCAAGGCCCTGGAGTATTCCGGGAACAAGCCGAAAAGGGCCTCGGGTGTGCCGGATCCCAACGCTCCGCTTGCCATTGACTTCGACAGGACGGTCTACCCGGAGGTGGAACTCGACAGGCAGACGGCTCTGAAGTATCTGCATCGCGACGCCTTGGTGCTTCCGGAGGCCGCGCCCGGCTACAACGTGGTATGTTTCGAGGGCCACCCCCTCGGTTTTGTAAAAAATATAGGCACGAGGTGCAACAACTTGCTGCCCCGTAGCCGCAAGATATTGATGGATATATGAAAAGATTGAACTTTCTCGTTTCGCTTGTGGCCTTCACGGCTGCCTTTTTGCCGGCCTCGGCCCAGGACGGCAGTGCCGGCTCGTACAAGGCCGAATATGAACGTCAGGTACGCTATGTAGGTGCCGGCGGAGTGGGTGTGGAGACCATTATCAACCGCTGGGAGGCGGCCACGCCAGATGACCCCGAAGTCCATCTCGCCCGTTTCACTTACAAGCTTACGCGTGCCAGGGACGACAGCCGGGTTGTGGCTGTGGACGCGTCGACATACCTCGGCAATTCTCCCATTTTCACCCTGAAGGACAGTCTCGGAAACGATGTGAACTATTTCGAGGAAGTGGTTTTCGACGACGAACTCTTCTCCGATGCGATTAAGGCCATAGACAGGGCTATAGAACTGAGGCCGGAGGAGACGAGCTATCGTTTCTACAAGATTACGGCCATACTGGATTACGAAAAGGAGAGCCCCGACCTGGCCGCATCCTCGATTTTAGGGATGATTGACGATTACGTGAAGGGACATGATTCGTGGACCTACGCGGGAGAGCCTCTGGATGAAGAGACCTTCTGTCTCGGAATAGTGGAGTACTGCTACGTGCTTTTCAATATTGCGAGCCCGTCGGGCTACAGATATTTCCTGCAGATTTCCGAGAAGATGAACAGGATTTTCCCCGACGATACCGTATTCATCAACAACATGGGCGCGTACTGGCAGGTGGCGGGCAAAAATAACCGCAAGGCGGCAAAATACTACAAGAAATCGCTGAAGCTGGACCCGGAAGACTATGTGGCAACCACCAACATGCGCATTATTCAGTCTTCACAGTCTCGGAAGGGTCGATCTTCGAAATGAACAGCGAAGGAATGAGCAGGAGCAGCATTATCACTACAAAGGCCACGAGGTCGGCGGCTATGATTCTGACAGGGTCCACGGCCACGGGGACGAAAGAGACGAAGTAGTTCTCGGGATTGAGCCTGATGAGTTTCGTGGTGGCCTGAACCAGGCAGAAAAGCAGGGCTGCGGCGTTGCCCGCCAGCATTCCCGTGGCGCTTATTCTTGCCGCGACCCTGAGAAAGACTGCGGCTATGCCCCTGTCCGTCATGCCGAGGGATTTGAGCGTGCCTATGGTCGGGATGTTGCGGAACAGCAGGATGAGCAGTCCGGAAATCATGTTGAAGCCCGCCACTATGGTCATCAGCGCAAGTATCGCGTAGACATTATAGTCGATAAGGTCCAGCCAGTCGAAAAGCTGGGAATAACTGTCCGCGGTGGAACTGGCTGCAAGTCCCGTGAGCATGCTCAGTTCGGCGGCTTTCAGCATGAGTTCGCGGCGTGACCTGCGGGCCGGGTCGAGACCGACTTCCAGTACCGAGACTTCGCCGCTCTCCCAGGAATTGAGTCTCTGGAGGTCAGCCAAAGGCATATAGATGATGCAGCCTTCGCCGCTGTCCACAATGTTGTCGTAGACGGCGGAAATTCTGAAACGACGCATCTGCACCCTCTCCTCCGATACGAAGAAAGCGAGGAATTCGTCACCTGCCCCCTTGCCTGTCTGGGCGGCGAGGGTCGAGGGAATGCGCACTGACAGGGAAACGCTGTCTTCCGGACTGCCCTTGAAGATGGCTCCGTAGATGTCGTCCCCGTTCCTGACTATCCCGGCGCGGTAGATTGCGGGCCGTATCCAGCTGACTTCCGGCACGGCTTCTATGGTCGCAAACAGTTGCGGGCCGAGTTCCAGGGGGTCATGGACCGAGAAACGGTCGTCGTAGGTGTTGGAGATGAGGATGTCACCCGTCATCGAGGACAGGTAAGAACGGATTTCGCGGCTGAATCCGGACGAGACGGCCACGGAAATGATAATGATAAAGAAAGAGATGGCTATCGCTACGACAGCCATCCTTCCTTCGAACCGGAGGCGTCCGGCTATGAAGCCTTCGACCTTCATCTTCCTTACCAGATTGACACTCTTTCACTCTCGGGCCTCCACATGGGGTCTCCCTCGGTAATGCCGAAGGCCTCGAAGAAGTAGGAGAAGTTCGTTACCGCCACGTTGACGCGGTTTTCCGCCAAAGAGTGTACGTCAAGTTTGTTGAGCCTGGCCTTTTCCTCGTCGGTAGCATTCTGTGCCCAGAGGTGGGCGTAGCCGATGAAGAAGCGCTGCTGTGCCGTGAGTCCGTCTATGGGCTCGGGCTCGTTTCCGCCGAGGGCATTGTGCAACGCGGTCCATGCTATGCTGATTCCGCCGTGGTCGGCTATGTTCTCACCCAGGGAAAGGGCTCCGTCGGCATATACGCCGGGGAGAATTTCCACTTCGCTGTACTGCTTCTCCAGCACTGCCGCCTTGGCATTGAAGGCTTCCTCGTCCTCGGGTGCCCACCAGTTGGTCATGTTGCCGTCCTTGTCGAAGAGGCGGCCCTGGTCATCGAAGCCGTGGGTCATCTCGTGGCCTATCACCACACCGATAGCACCGTAGTTGACGGCATCATCGGCATTGGCATTGAAGAAGGGCGGCTGGAGTATGGCCGCAGGGAAGCATATCTCGTTGGTCGTCGGGTTGTAGTAGGCGTTCACGGTCTGAGGCGTCATTCCCCACTCCTCGGGGTCCGTGGGCTGGCCTACCCTGGAGAGCTGGTCGGCGACGTACCATGCGCTCGCCGCAAAAAGATTGTCCAGGTAGCTTGCGTCGGGGTCTACATTCAGGGTGCTGTAGTCCTTCCACTTGTCAGGATAGCCTACCTTCACCTTGAAGGAGTTGAGTTTCTCGCGGGCGTAAACCTTGGTGGCTTCGCTCATCCAGTCGAGAGAATCTATGTGCTGGCCGAGGGCAATCTGGAGTTGGCCTACGAGTTCGCGCACCTTCTCCTTGTATTCCTCGGGGAAGTATTTCTTTACGTATAGCTGTCCCACCGCCTCTCCGAGTACGCCGTTGGGCACTGCCATTGCACGCTTCCAGCGGGGCTGCTTCTCGGTGACGCCGCTCATGGCCGTAGAGTAGAAGTCGAACACGGCATTGTAGTAGTCATCCGAGAGATAGTATGCGGCACCGGTTATCAGACCTGCAGCCACGTAATCCTTGAGCTGCTCGAGGGGAGTGCTTTCGAACAGTCTGCCGAATTGCCGGAAGAACGAGGGCTGCTCCACGATTATCTTGTCGAGTTCGGGAATTCCGAGTACGCTCATGAAGCTCTCGAAGTCGAAACCGGGGCAAAGAGCGTAGAATTCCTTGCTGCTCATGGGATTGTATATCTTGAGGTAGTCGCGGTTCTCCACGCTTGACCAGGAGTATTCCGCAAGTTTGTCTTCTATGGCAACGGTGTTGGCGGCCTTCTGAGCTGCATCCTCGTATCCGCACAAAGAGAACAGGCGGGTCAGCATTTCAGTGTACGCCTCGTGCAGGGCGGCGTTCTCGGCGTCGAGATAGTAGTCGCGGTTACCCATTCCGAGTCCGCTCTGGGCCAGGTAGAGCACCTGCACCTTGCTGTCCGCGAGGTCGGCGCCGGCTCCCCAGGCGAAGAAGCCTCCCTCACCTATCTTGTTGAGTTCGGCAAGTTCCTTGGTGAGTTCCTGCTTGTCCTCAACCGCATAAATCCTGTCAAGATATTTCCGGAGCGGCTCTCCTCCCTCGGCGTTGAGACGCAGCGAATCAAGTCCCTGCTTGTAGAGGTCGGCGATTTTCTGCTCGGTGCTTCCCTGTTCGGGCGAGGCCTCGGCCATATCGGCGAAAAGCTCGTTGAGATTCGTGACATTGTTCTCCCTGAGCACGTCGAACGAACCGAAACGGGAATACTCGGGTTTCAGCGGATTCTTCTTTATCCATCCTCCGTTAGCGTAAAGGTAGAAGTTCTCGGCAGGGGAGACGCTCGTATCGAGGTCCGTCATGTCTATAGCCGGAACCTTTTCTCCGCCGGACCGGCAGGCGGCCAAAAGCAGCAGAGGGAGTAAAAACACCAATATCTTTCTCATGGTAGTATTAATTTGGTTAAACAGTTGTCGTACACGAAGCCCACAAACATAAAGAAAAAGCGCGGAAAAACTATGGAATAATTGACGGAAAAGTACAAGTTTGACAAACGGGGGCCTGACTGTAGCCACTGATCAGACCCCGCTTCGCCGGGTACTCCCGGCCGTCTGCGTCAAACCCGGGCGTCATTCGGGGCAGATTCTGCAGAATTCCCGGTATATGGCCATCACGGCATCCACATAATCCACCGTTTCGCTGCCCTTGAAGGTTCCGAGCTTTACCACCCCTGTATCCAGCACGTTCTCCTCCTGCATCTCCGGAAGCACCTCCAGGACAGCTTCCCATCGGGTGGTGTCTTTCTCCCTGAGCCTGGCGAGACTGAGCATCTCGTCTATCCTCCCTATGCCGGCATTGTAGGCGGCCAGGGCAAACTTGTACCTTTCGTCCCTGTCAGCTCCGACGTTGTGGTAGTGGCGTACCAGTTTGCCGAAGTATTTTGAACCCTCTCTTATGTTGCTTTCGGGGTCGAGGGCGTTCGTCACCCCGCAGGAACGTGCCGTCGAGGGCATCATCTGCATCAGACCGCTGGCCCCGCATCGCGAGCGGGCCTCGATGTGGAAATGCGATTCCTTGTAGATTATGGCGGCAAGCAGCCTCCAGTCCATACCCACGGAGTCGGCGCTGGCCTTGATGATGCTGTCGTAGGGGCTGATTGTGCTGCGTTGTCTGCTCCTGAAGACGTCGTAACGCTTCATGTAGCTGTCCCTGATTTCCTTGTGGCCCTCGGAAGCCAGTTCTTCCGCAAGCCAGGCGTTGAAGTCTTCCATGTCATAGTCGTCCTCGGCCCGCATAAGCCATACGTTGAGGCTGTCCACATGCGAGGACACTATCAGGCTGTCGAGACTCAGGCTGTCGCTAAGGGGTACGGCTACCATATCCACCTTGCCGGCCTTGAGGGAGTCTATCCACGAGCCGTTCTTCCCGGCCAGACTGATTTCAAGCTCCTGTCCGTTGCGCTCCGCATATCTTTCGAGGAGGTAGTAGTTGTAACCGACTATCAGTCCGGTAGTTGTTTTCTTGAGCTCCCTCAGTTGCATGACAGCCCGAATCTGCGGCCTGAGCTCGCGCGGTTCCGGCGTGTCTTGTGGAATGAGGGACAGAACAAAGGTCGCAACGAGTAAAGTTGCGGTTACGGCTATTGCCGAAAGTTCTTTTTTTGTCATGATATTTATTGAGTAGGTGGAGGAACGGTACGGCCCCTGGGCTGGCTGTAGAACGGCCAGTAGAAGCCTAATTTGAGTCCGTTCGTTCCGCTCTGCGTAACGATATAGCGGTCAGCACTGAAGTAATCGGCCTTTTTCATCGGCCATCCGCCGCCCGCATTCTGGTATTTTATGAAAATGCAGGCGCGTTTCCACTGTACATTGACGAACAGGTCGAAGTACGGACCGTTGGTGTAGAGATTTTCCCGCTGGTTGTAGAACACTCCGAGATTGGGATTCCATGCCGGAGAATACCATTGGGTATTGTAGAAGCCGTTGGCACCTATCTGCATTACCATTATGTTCCGGCTCTTGTCAGCACTGCGCTGTACCACGAACTGGAAATAGTATTTCAGATTCAGGGCGAGGTTGGGCACGGGCACCACCTCGTCGTTCGTTGAATACTGCATCAGGATACGGTTGTCGAGATGTACTGGGCCGAGTACGAATTCCTTGCGCAGCGAGGCCGAGAGCACGCTCATCGGGGTCTCGTTCTGTCTTATGATTCCGTCCGAATCGTACCAGATATTCCCCGAAAGCAGGGAGTAACTCGCAGTCAGGTCGAAATTCCACCTCGGGATGCTGATGGTTCCCTGCGCGGTAGTGGTGGAAATCTTGCCGAAATCGTTGTCCCACTTGTAATGGTTGGCATTGATATGCTGCTGGTACCACGTAGGTTCGAGCAGGGTAGTCTCGAAGTGGACACCTATCGACATGGGGCTCTTCCTTGCCCTGCGGAAAGGATAGAGGTCCAGGCGGCCGTTCGCGGAAATCTCGAAGTCCCCGAAGTCGTAGCCGAACAGGGTGTACTTCGCCTTGGCATCCCAGAAGAACCTGTCTCTGAGCTGGCCCTCCGCTCCGGCGTAGATGTAGAAAGAGTTCTCGACGTGATTCTGTTCCCGGGTCGTGGTGCTGTCGAAGTAGGTGCGCAATATGTCTCCCACTCCGAGGTCCAGCTTGGAGATTACGCCGTCGCTGGCCCAGGGCTGCAACCTTATGAAGAACTTGTTGTCTAATTTCATCACCCTCATCGAGTCGGCACTGGACGCGTCATTGTAGTTGAAGACATTGTTGTAGAATTCCCGGCCGGTGTCATCGGTGATATTGTCGGTGTATTTGCGGGTGTAGACGGAGAACTCCGTGCTGTGGCCTATGTAGGCCGTGGTCATGTCGCGCACGAGGCTGTCGGCATTGAAGGTGAAAGTGCTGTCCTTCTTCTCCTTCCACCTGTAAATGAAATTGAAGGGAACACGGAGCTGCTGGTCCACGAAGAAGGTGTTCTTCTTGATTATGGAGCTGGCATTCGTGAGGTTTACACCGATTTCCCTGGCATCCAGGGTGGTGTCGCGTATCATGCTTATATCGGTCATGCCTCCGTTCTCGTCGCGGGAGACCATGTTGTATATATAGCCGGCGTGCATGGTGTAGCGCTTGCCGAGGTAGTTTGCCTGCATGACCGTGGTCTTGTTTACGGTCTCCTCGTTGTCAAGCATTCCTCCGCCTCCGAACCTGTCGTAGAGCAGGGAGATGTTGAACTCCGGAGTTATGTTCTGGGTGGTGAACAGATGCAGGTTGTTGGATTCCTTGGCGTCGCTGGCAAGCAGGGTGCCGTAGTATGCGAGTTCCGTATAGGAATTCTTGGTATTGTAGTGCGGAAGGGTTCCGGGTGAGAAACTCCACGATTCCTGCGCATCGTAGAAGTCGACCCTCTCGGTGCTCTTGCGCTTGTGGTAGTCGTAATACTGCACCGGCGAGCCCGCCACTCCGAGCCAGGTGGCGTTCACGTCGTTTCGTTGGAAGGGATAATCGTAGAAGTGGTAATTATAGCCCGTGTCCGGAACCGAGACGTTCATCTTGTGGAAGTCCTGGTCCACGGTCCACGTGATTATGCGTTTGTACTGCATTGAATCGGGAAGGGCGAAGGTCTCGAGTATTCTCGGGGTCTCGGCACGTATACTGTCCTTGATTTCCTTGGCCCTCTCCTTTGCCTGCCTTATGGAATCTGCCCTCGCGGCAAGCATCTCCCCGCGTTTCTGGGCGTCGTATTTTTTGCGTTCCTGAGGGGTCAGGGAGTTGTACCAGGCCTCAAAGGCAGCCTTCGCCTTGGCTATGGAGTCGGCTATGTATATCGAGTCTATCTTGTCCCAGAGGCTGGAGTCGAGAAGGGCCCTGAGCGAATCCCTAGGGCTGAGCCTGCTTTCGAGCGAGTCGCTCAAGCCCGATTCTTCCTCTTCCTTGATGTCCTGAAGTATGGCCAAAAGGCTGTCCGGCACCTCCGTTCTGTAGGCGTAGGGCTCGTAGATTACGGTGTCAGCCATTTCTGACGGTTCCGCATACGAAAGCGTATTCATGCGTGTGCCGCTGAAACCAACTGCCCCTGCCGACACGAAAGCGAGTACGGCGACGGGGAACCATATTCGGGATAAAATTTTCATTTACAGCCCGCAAAGTTAATCACTTTTTGATAATCCCCCAAAAGTCCGTATTTTAGCACCTATTATGGATACTTTGTCGGCTCTCTATTCGCGCTGGTCCGGCGTTCTGCCGGATTCGCAGGAACTGCTCCCGCTCTCGGGCAGCGCAAGGAAGTATTATAGGATAAGCGGAAACGGCGGCACGGTTATATGCTGCATAGGCACGAACCCGGCCGAGAACAGGGCTTTTCTTGCTTTGGCAGAGAAGTTTGCTGCTGCCGGACTGCACGCGCCGCGTATATACGAGGTCTCGGACGACGGGATGAGCTATCTTCAGGAAGACCTCGGGGACGGGCAGCTTTTCGCCCTGCTTGCCCCGGCCGGGGACCGCTCGTATTCCCCGGAACAGCTCGACTGGCTGCATGACACCATAGCCCTGCTGCCGGCGGTGCAGTTCAAGGTGGGCGAGGGCATGGACTGGTCGGTATGCTTCCCCGACAGGGAGTTCAACAGCCGTATGGTGAACTTCGACCTCAACTACTTCAAGTATGACTTCCTGAAACTTACCGGCCTTGAATTCGACGAGATACGCCTTCAGGACGACTTCGACAGGCTGGTGGCCGATTCCACGGATTTCGAGGGCGACACTTTCATGTACAGGGACTTCCAGGCGCGGAACATAATGATAAAGGACGGAGAACCCTGCTTCATCGATTTTCAGGGCGGGCGCCGGGGTCCGGTGGAATACGACCTCGCATCCTTCCTCTGGAATGCGGGCACAGCCTTCCCGGCCGGACTGCGACACGAGCTCGAACAGGTGTACATAGAGGCGCTTTCGGCCTTCCGCCCGGTGGATTATGACGATTTCTACAGGCGTTACCGTCTTATCACCCTCTTGAGACTGCTGCAGGAGACCGGAGCCTACGGATTCCGGGGTATAATCGAGCGAAAACAGCTCTTCATAGACTGTATTCCCGGGGTGCTGCGCAGTCTGCGCGAACTCGCGTCCGAGCCCTTCGAGGCATATCCCTATCTGAATGAACTGCTGCTCAGGCTCTCCGGGGAGTGGAGCGGCGAGACCATACTTCCCGGAGTCAGGATAAGTCTCTGATGAAGGCGATGATTCTGGCCGCGGGTCTCGGTACGAGGCTGAGACCTCTGACCGACAACGTGCCCAAGGCCCTCGTTGAAGTAGGGGGAGTGCCCATGCTCGAGCGGCTGATACTCAAGCTCAAGGCTTCGGGAATGGATTCCATAGTCATAAATGTCCACCACTTCGCCTCCCGAATAGAGGATTTCCTGAAGCGGAATGACTGCTTCGGAATGCATATAGACATCTCCGACGAAAGGGATGCCGTGTTGGAGACGGGCGGGGGCATACGCAGGGCGGCGAAGTATCTTGGGGACGGACGCTTCCTCGTACACAACGTGGACATGTTCACCGACATAGACCTGCGTGCCTTCATGGCAGAGGACAGTGACGATGCGCTCGCGACCCTCATGGTGGCGGAGTCGGTAGGCGATGAGCGTTACCTGCTTTTCGACAAGGACATGTGCCTGGCCGGCTGGACCAATCTGCGCACCGGGGAAGTAAGGAGCCCCTATCCTAATTTCGACCCCTCGTCCTGCAGGCGCTATTCTTTCTGCGGCATACACATCATGTCCCCGCGGGTGCCGGAACTGATGAAGGGCTGGCCGGAGAAGTTTTCAATAACGGATTTCTATCTGGCAATGGCGGCAAAGGAGAAGATACGTGCCGTCCGCGCACCGTCTTCGGCGCATATCATAGACATAGGCACACCCGAAAAGCTCGCCCTTGCCGGGGATATGGTTTCCCGTTTATCGGGAAATGCTGATAATCAGGCTCTCCCAAGGTTCGAGGCTGAATGAGATTACCCCGTCGGCGGACTTGCAGTCCATATCCGTGACCTTGCCGCTGGAGGCATCCCAGAGCCGGACTTCTCCCTTGGCGTCAAAGACGGCCCCGAAGGTGCAGGTCTCCTCTCCTTCGTTGAACAGCAGGTATATATCCCCGTCGTTCAGGCACCTGCGCGTGTAGCGTATGAAAGGCGCTTCCTTAGGCTCCAGAATCCTCATCTCTGCAACGGGCATGGCGGCCTCTACTTTGGCAGTCCAGCGCACTGCAGGCTCGTAAAGCCACTCCGGAGTATCGGGCAGGGGGGAAACCTCGGTGAAGGTATGGGAAGCGAGCATCGTAGGCTTGCGTCCCCAGAACAGCACCTTGCCTCCCGAAGAGGCGAATTCCTCTATACGGCTCCATGCCCTGGAAGTAATCACATCGCAGGACGGGATTATCAGCGTGCCGTAGCTCTGTCCGCTGAGATTGACAAGAGTTCCGTCGCTTACGCTCAGGGCCTCCGTGAAAGCATCGTCATCAACCCAGTCGAAGTCCCTCTGATGCCTGAGCAGCAGCTGTGCAATTTCCACGAGATCGGGGTTCACGGCATCATTGTCGAGCCAGAAGGTGGCGGTGGGATAGTAGACCGCGATTCTCGCTCCCGGCACTCCAAGGGAGTTGAGGTAGGTCGCCCGGTTGGTGTAGGCGTTGAGGTCTTTCATGCCCGGGTCAGTCATCCAGTTGCTGCTGCGCGAGCCCGCCATCCAGAACATGAATTCAAAGAAATTTATACCCCTCAGCATCTGGTGGTCGACGACGTATTTGGCCTGGGCTATGCTCGGGGAAGTGTAGTATGCGGCGAAACTCTCGCTGTACACCCTGGGCTTGCCGTAGACATGCGACACGGAAGAGGCGAACTTGGGGAAGTCATTGACCGTTTCCGGCCATATCTGGTTCCAGATGGCATCCACCCCGGGAATTTGCACCTTGCTCAGGTCCCTGAAAAGATTGCCTCCGGCCCTGATACACACGGGCATATTGTGGTCGTTGTTGAGGTGGGTGATGTGCGCAAGTCCGTTTTCTGCGCACCAGTCGGCCTGCTGCTTGAAGAAATTGACGGAGAACAGTTCGGACCATACGTCCCAATAGTCAGCCCTGAATCTCTGTTCCATAACGGAGCGGTTGGGGGAGAACAGGGTGGCGAGGTAGGGAGTGGGGTCGTAGCCCTTGCGGGAAATGAATTCCTCCACCATGGCCGGGGTCCAGGGAGTATGGGCGTAGTCCGGCTCGTCCCCGCGGAAACCGAGGACGGTGACGCCGAATTCCTCTCCCAGGTATTTCTTGTACTGTTCGTGGGTCCAGTCTATGAACTGGCTCACCGCCACGGGATTGAGATAGTCGCACAAAGAATTGGAGGTGTCCTTGCGGCCGTCGGGATTGTTGACCGCGCGGGTCTGTCCGGTGCGGAAATCGGGTCCTGCAAGCAGGATTGTGCGCTCACCGTCGTCCGCAGTGAAACTTATTCTGGAATCCTTCACCTCCACAATGCGGTCGGGCTTCCCCGAATGGCTCACCGCCACGGCACTTATCACTCCGGGCGGAACGGCGAAGTCTTCGATGGACTGTCCTGCCTCAAGTTCCACGCGGTCCACCACCACGAGGGCCTGCATCCTGAGCTCCGGCCTTTCGCGCGTGAACTTGCCCCCGGCAAAACCGCTGGGGTACTTCCCCTCGTCTATTATCCACACTTTCAGTCCCCTTGCCTTGGCTTCGAGTACCGCGGTGCGTATAGCCTTGAACCAGTCGTCGGAGAGATATTCGTAGGGCAGGTTGTAGCCCGCCTCGAAGATTACCGAGCGGAAACCCTTGGACTTTATGGAGTCGAGGTCATGCCGCATGGTGGCTATGTCCATCTGACCTTCCCAGCCCCAGATTACGTTGCTCGCAAATTCAACGGGAGGCTCGGCAAAGTTGGCCTCGGCCTCGGAAAGCGACAACCCGTGAATGCCTTCCCAGCTTGCGGTCTGCGCATTGAGGGAGACGGCTGTCGCGAGTAGCAGGGCACCAAGTGCAACGAAAGGTGATTTCATAGTGCGGGGTGATTTTGTTCCGCCGGTTTATTCCACCGAGAAAATGGGCCCTCTGTCGGACATGTCGGTGTCGTAGAACTGAACGGCGCTGTCGTTGAGTCTGGGATAGGTATTGTCGAGCAGTTCAATGAGTTCGGCTCCGGCGAAGACTACCGGGCCGTATCCGTGGGCGGCATACGCACTGACGGGGCGGTAATAGTAGAAGGCGGGGTCGAAGCCCATTCCGGTTCCTACGCAGGTCCCGTTTACCTTCCCCTCCTCGTCTATCATGGTGGAGATTGCGTTCCATGCCAGGCAGACGCTCGGGCCGTAGACCAGGGCATCGAGCCAGCCCTCGTTGATGCCGTGAGCGAAGCAGTAGGCATAAATGGCCGTGGCCGAGGTCTCAAGATAGGAATCGTTGCGGTCGAGGAGCTGGTGCCAGAAACCCTCGCTGCTCTGCAGCTGGTAGAGGCCGAAAGCGTGCTCCCTGAAGAGTTCGAGGAGTTCGGCCCTGCCGGGATAATTCTCGGGAAGCACGTCAAGCACCTCGCTCATGGTAAGTATGGCCCATCCGTTGGCGCGTCCCCAGTGGAATGCGGGACGTTGTGTCATGGACTCCACCCAGCCGTGGCGGAAAAGCTGCTTTTCGGGCAGCCACATCTTCTCCCTGAACAGGCGTATCTGTTTCAGAGCCTCATCATAGTAACGGGTGTCGCCGGTCAGTTTGCCATACCACGCTATTGCCGGTACTCCCATGAACATGTCATCGAGCCAGACCGAATTGGGCAGGGGGCGGTTCCTCGCAAGGGTACCGTCGGCGAGCCTGTATTCGCGGTTCAGGATAAGGTCCATGTAGTTGTCTATCAGAGGCCTGAGATTCAGTTCGGGATTGGCTGTCTGGTTCCTTATCATCGACACGCACACCGCTCCGGCATCGTCAAGTACCTTGGGGTCCACTACCTGGCGCATCTGCGGGTCCACTGCGCCGCCTTCATTCAGCACCTCGGTCCATACAGGGGCCTGTTCCGCGAGGAAACTGTGCCGGCTTACGGTGTAGTCGGTGAAGGCGCTGTCGCCCGTGGTCTGCCCGGCCCTCAGCATGGCCGAGTAGGTTACGCCCCATTCGTAGCTGGCAAGCCTGAAGGAACCGGTCACCAGGCGTCCGTCCTCGTTCACGGCGGCAGGAGTATGCTCGTCGAGAAAAGCGAGTACACGGTCGAGGTCGGCCTTTACCGCAGCCTTGTCGGGAACTCCGTAGGGAATACGGTAGTCCGGCTGGAGAAGATGGAGGGGAGTGTTGGAATCGTTGATAACCTGGCTCTCAGTCCGGGAATTCTGTGAACATGAGCCCAGCCCTGCGATAAGTGCAACGGCCGCAAGTGAAAAAAGCGATATGCGTTTCATGCTGTCTGGTTAGTGAATTTTCGTGCAAATACTCCGCAAGATACGAATTAATTGGCTAAATTGCATATAAGTGCCATGACACTCCTCTCGATAATACTGCTGCTGTTTTTTGCAATGCTGTCGAGTTTCGTCCAGAGAACGACGGGATTCGGCTTCGGCGTGGTGATGATGACCATGCTGCCCCACATCATGCCCGACTACGGCGAGGCCACGGGACTTTCGGGTATAATGACCTGTACCATGGCCCTGGTTCCGGCATTGCGGCTGAGGGCTTACGTGCGCCTGAAGAAACTGCTGCCCATACTCATAACTTGCCTGATAGTCTCCTTCTTCGCGGTCAAGGTGCTGACAGTGGTCGACGGGGCCTCGCTCAAGAAGGTCTTCGGCTGGGTGCTGCTTGCCGTGAGCCTCTATCTGTTTTTCGTCAGCGAGAAGGTCCGTCTCCGGCCTACCTTGCCCGCCCAACTGTCCATGGGCTTCCTTTCCGGCGTCCTCGGAGGCATGTTCGCCATGCAGGGCCCTCCGGCAGCCCTGTATTTCATGGTCTCGTCGGAAGGCAGCAAAGAAGAATACATAGCCCTGACCCAGTGGTACTTCGTCATAGGCAACATCGCCATGACGCTCTACCGGGCGGACAGCGGATTCATTACGCCCATGGTGGGCAGCTGCTGGCTGATTTCGCTTCCGGCCATACTCCTGGGCCTGTGGGTGGGCTCCAAGGTGTCCCGGCGCATGAATATCGCCACCCTGAAGAAAGTGGTCTACGCCTTCCTCGCAGCAGCCGGCCTGCTCGCCATATTGCTCTAATCCTGCGTGCCGCTTACATCCTGCCAGTTTTTCAGGGCCTGCCTGTATTGGGCGAGGGCCTCGGAACTTTCCTCGACAGTCTGCCTGAGCGAAGCCTGGGACTGCAGCAGTTCGGCCACAGTGACCATGCCGGCCTCGTAATTGCTCTTTACCCTGCCGAAAGCCGCCCTTGCCGCATTCTCCGACTCAAGGGCAAGATTGTAGTTGTCCCAGGCGGAATTCAGGTCAATCCAGTACCTCCTTATCTGGAGCACCAACTGTGACTGGAGATAGTCCCTCTGGTTCGCAGCCTTGTCCACCTGTGTCTGCAACCTTTTCATTTTGGCCGAGGTCTTGCCCCACTGGGAGATAGGAATCTGCACGGTCGCAAAGGCCATCCCGTTGAAGTCTCCCCGGCCGAGGAAGTCGTAATAGGCATAGCCGGCCCCTACAGCCACCTGGGGCAGGGCCTCTCCCAGGGCCATTTTCTTTTGCAACTGTGCGGCCTCCACGTTGAGTTCCAGCATCCTGGTTTCCTCCAGTGAGGCGGCTATGCTCTCCTCGTCCACGTAGTATCTGTCGGGCGACTGCGGCTCCGGCTCCACATTCAGCAGCACTATGGAGTCAATATAGGGCCTGTCCTCCGTCGCATTGGCGCTGATGACCGTGTAGTCCTGGCCTATGGAGTTGAACAGATTCATCTTGGCGAGTCTCAGTCCGTTGCGGAGCTGCAGTTCGGAAGATTTGAGTCTGTTGCGGTTGAGTTCGACCTGGAGCAGCTCGTCCTCCGTGACCAGACCGGCGGCACGGGCAGCCGACACGTCGCGGTGCAGGGTGTCGAGAAGCTCGATGAACTCCTTGAGCGTCACACTCTTTTCCTGCAGCGAAACCACCTGCCAGAAATAGCCGTCAATCTCTCCCACGGTTTCGCGTTCCTGCAGCTCCTTCTGCAGCTGCGCCGCCTCTATTCCCACGCGGGCGAGCCTGTTGCCGTTGACTATCCTGCCTCCGGCGAAAATCGGCTGTGTGACCGTGACACCTGCGAGATAGCCGTAGTCCATGGCCGTATAGCTCGGGCTGATGCCGTTCATGGTCGCAAAGCTGTTAACCAGATCCTGCAGATTGTTGTTGAAGTCATTGTTGCCGAAAATATCCTTTATACCTATCTCTA
The DNA here is from genome assembly GCA_964569595.1 of uncultured Muribaculaceae bacterium. Classification (GTDB taxonomy): domain Bacteria; phylum Bacteroidota; class Bacteroidia; order Bacteroidales; family UBA932; genus Cryptobacteroides. Next base: position 27,873 of record CAZMTY010000006.1, on the reverse strand, counting down.
TCAGGGGGTCCAGCGCCCGGAATCCGAAAGCGCTGACGCTCACACTCGGGAAATATTCGGCCAGGGCCTCCTGTTTCTGGTACCTTGCGGCCGCGAGGTCGAGTTCGGCTGCCAGGATACCGTTGCTGCCTGTCAGGGCCATTTCACGGCACTGCTCGAGTGTCAGACTCAGTTCCTGGGCCTTCAGAGTGACTGCCGAAAGCAGCAGCACTGCGATAACACTTATCTTAACTTTCATTTTGCAGCCTCCTTGACGGACCTTTTGTCCTTTTTGAATATCAGCCAGTAGGATATGGGCATTATCAGGGTTATCATCACTATGGATAGCAGGGTGCCGAAGCATATCACGACCCCCATGGGCAGCCACAGCAGGTCCCCGCTGAGTATCATGGGCAGCACTCCGAGGGCGGTAGTGCATGAGGTCAGGAAGATAGGGCGCATACGGCGCTTTCCGGCAATGGATGCGGCCTCCTTCACGGGCAGACCGTGCTCGAAACGCAATTCCTCGGCATATTCGAACAATATGATACCGTTTCGCACTATGATACCCACCAGGCTTATCAGTCCGAGGGCGGCAGTGATGCTGAAATCGAGCCTGAATATCCACAGCCCGAGGAAGGCGCCGAACAGACACAGCGTACTGAGGGATATGGTCAGGGCGGCTATGGAAATCTTGCGGAAATGCACCAGCAGGAAGAGGAAGAGCACGAGTACGGCGCAGAGGAAACTCAGACCTATTTCGGGAATGACGTTGGAGTTTAAGGCCGAGAGTCCGCCGTAAGTGATGTGTACTCCCTCGGGCAGGGACAGTCCGTCTATATAGGCCCGAACCTTCTTCATGGATACGGGCTGGCTCTGGCCGTGCTTCATGTCGGCGAGTATGATTACGGTCTGCTCTCCGGCGAGTCTGGTGCGTTGTGATGGTTCCCAGTCCGGGTAGATTTCAGCTACCTGACGCAGAGGCACATATACTCCGGGTATGGAGGTGGACACCTGCTGGTTGCCTATAATATCGTAAACCATGTCATCGGTGACGGCCTTGCTGTAGAGGTTGACGGGAACTGACTTTTCGCCCTCCCATATCGAAGTCAGGGTCTGGCCGCTGAAAGCTCCCGCGACTGAAAGCGAAAGCAGGGTCTTGTTTACCCCGAGCCTTGCGGATTCCTCCGGGTCGAGCTTCACTTCCACGCAACTGATATAATCTTCCGCAGTGCTGTGTACCCACTTGAGTTCACTGTTCATCCCCTGCATGAAGGTCTTGATCGAATCTGCTACAGGCTTGAGGATTTCGAAGTCCGCGCCCTGGACCCGTACCTCTATAGGCGTGGCGGCCTGGTAGTCCATCTGCTTGATGCGTATCAGGGCCTCGGGGAAGTAATATTCATACTTCTCCTCGTACTCCGGCAGCAGTTCGGTCGTCGCCTTGGACGATACCGTATTCACGATGAGCTGGGCGTAGTTGGAAGAGGGGGTTGAGGGGGCATAGGTCGCGGTGAACCTGGGTGCGCTGCTGCCTATGAACGAGGTCACGGACGCTATGCGCGGGTCCCTGAGGAACATGTTCTGCAGGGAATCCACTACGGCCTTGGTGTCTTCCAGACCCGAATTGCTGTCGAGATTGACCTCCACGGCGAAGAAGTCCCTGTCCGCCATTGGCATCATCTGTATGGGCAGCTGCATGAACAGCACCACCGCCACAGCCACCGCGCAGAGACCTATGCCCATGGTCAGTTTCGGGAAATGGAAGCACCAGTCCTGGGCCTTGTCGTATGCGGACTGAATCCAGCGGAAGAACTTGTTCTGGACCCTCGAAATCAGATTGGTCTTGCCCGAGTCTTCGGGACCTATGAATTTGACCTCGAGCGACGGGACCACGAAGATGGCATAGAGCAGCGAGGCTCCGAGGGCTATGGCTATGACCCAGGGGAAGAGGGTCACGAAGTCCCCGAGATAACCCGTGATTATGCCGAGGATGGGGAAGAACATGACGCTTATTGCCGTGGTCGCCGTTACCATGGGCGTTATGAGCTGCCTGGCGCTCGACTGGGCCGCATCTTCGCGGGACATACCCTTGGAGAGTTCGCCCATATAGCCGTCCATGGTGATGATAGAGTCGTCCACTATCATTCCGAGCACGACTATGAGTCCGGCGAGGGTCACCGTATTGAGCCCTATTCCCGTCAGATACATCACTGCCAGGGCTACAGCCGTGCAGACAGGCACTCCGGAGCTGGCGATTAGCGCCGACTTCAAGGGGAAGAGCAGCAGCATCACGACTATCACCACCAACATCGCGGTGACGAGGTCCTTGAGGAAGGAGAATACCGAGTTCGCCACCAATTTGGGCTGGTCGGTTATCCTGTTGAGAATCACGCTCTCGGGCAGTTCCTCCTCAAATTCGGAGATTACCTTGTCCATGGACTGGCCGAAGGCTATGATGTCGTTGTCCATACGCATTTCCACGGAGATTATCAGGGCGGAGCTTCCGTTGTAATTGACGTAGGAGTCAGGGGCCTTGTACCTGCGCTGGATGTCGGCGACGTCCCTGAGCCTCACGATTCCGCCCGTGGGGTCGCTGTAGACTATCTTGTCCGCTATTTCCTGTTCGCTGCCTACTGTGGAGGATATATGTATGGGGGAGTTGGCGTACGAGGTGTTGAAGCTGCCGCTGGGCACCTGTATGGCCGAACTCTGATAGCCGAGCAGGAGGGTCGAGGGGCTGAGACCGTAACTCGAGAGCCTCTCGAGGTCCACCGTCACGGCAATTTCCTCATCAAGGTTTCCGTATATTGTCACCGAGGCGAGTTCGGGTATGCGCCTTAGCCTTTCGCTGAGATTGTCGGCGAGTTCCTTCAGCTCCGCATGGCTCTTGTCCGGTGAGACCATGGCTATGAGCGAGGATGATACGGAGGAGAATTCGTCGACCACGACAAGGGCGAGCACTCCCGGAGGAAGCGTGCTCTTGACGTCGTTGAGCTTCAGTTTTATCTTGGACCAGACCTCGTCCTTCTTCTTTGCGGGCGTGTTGAGGTCGACTAACATGTAGCATATCCCGTCCTTCGAGCTTATGTTGAGGCTTTCCCTGTTCACTTCTGCAAACGACAGCAGCGCCTGCTCCACCGGTTTGGCGACCTGTTCCTCCACCTGAAGCGAGGATGCGCCGGGATAAACGGCGACCACGAGGCCCTGCTTGATTTCGAAGGACGGATATTCGTCCTTGTTCATCTTCCAGATGCCGTATATGCCCACCGCTATCAGTGCGACAAGTATCAGGTAGATAATCGACTTCTGCCTTATCGCCCACCGTATCAGTGATGATTGTTTACCTTCCATTTACACTACTCTTCTGCAATGACTTTCATGCCGGTAGATACTTTCTGATAGCCCTCGGTGATTACGAGCTCGCCGTCCTCCAGACCTTCGGCTATCATCACTCCCTGGCCTGAAAACGCTCCTGTGGTCACCATCCTCTTTTCAGCCTTGCCGTCCCTTACCGTCCAGACGTAGCGGCCGTCCACGCCGGTCTGTACTGCGGATGCGGGCAATACTGTGCCGCTGCTCTCCGAGTCTATGCTGACCTTGCAGACCATGCCCGGCATCAGTCCCTGGCCCGGGGAATCGAGCTTTGCCGTGCAGTCGTAACTGTGTGAAAGGGGAGAGGCGGCTATGCCTTTGGAGACTATCCTGCCCGCAACCCCGCTCAGGCCCGCGGCTTCAACGTCCACGCTGACCCTGACTCCCTCGGAGAGCAGGCGTATCTCGCTTTCCGGTACGGGGAAACGTATTTCAAGTTCGGAGATGTCTATTATCCTCGCAACGGGGCTGAACATGTCGAGCTGTTCCCCCGCGGCCACCGATATTTCAGCGACGTATCCGTCGAAAGGCGCCCTCAGTGTACAGTCTTCGAGGGTCTTGCGGGCTGCATCGGCCGCTGCCCTTGCCTGGTCGAGCCTGGTCTGTATCTCGACCATCTGCACCTCGGAAATGCTTCCGGAACTGTAGACCTTGCTCGCCCTTTCATAGCCGTCTTCGGCCTGCTGGAGGGTGGCGAGTGACATTTGGTACGCACTGAGCGCGGTCTGCGACTCTATCGTCGCTATTTCCTGTCCCTTGCTGACCCTCTGTCCTCTCCTGACGTTGAGGGATGTGAGAGTGCCGGAACTTCCGGCTGATACGGTGGCCGTCCTGACCGCTTCCACGGTGCCGACATATCCCGAGGAGCCGGAAACGCTCTCGGTGCTTGCCCGAACCACCCTGACCTTCACGGGTGCCCTTACGGTGCTGGTCTGATTGTCGTTACCCTGGCTGCATCCCGCGGCGAGAATGACCAGGGCGGCTATGTAAATCTCAAACTTTTTCATCATTCGTTGCTTCTTGCTATGCAGGTTATCTCGCTGCCGCTTACCACGTAAGTGCGCTCCTTGTAATCCATGGTTCCCGACGCGGTGAAACTGAGTATCAGAACATCGTCGAGTTTTTCTCCGCTGCCCGACAGGGTAAGCCTGCAACTCGTGGTGGTGCTGATAAGAGTAGCTTCGGAATCTTCAAATTCCATGTATTTGGTGAAGTCTTCAAAAGAAAGCGAGCTGCCTTCCGCCTTGCCTGACACGGAGAGGGCCCCGCCCCCGAGAGCGTTCATCGTCATGACCACCGTTCCGGACGCCTTGTCCTTTATCAGGATGTTGAGCTGGCCGCTTTCGGGTGACATTTCGAGAGTCAGTTCGTCCGGTCCGGCGGAATCCGTTGTCGCACTGTCGGTGGCAAGGAAACTTACCGTGCCGGAGAGTTTATAGGAATAGTAGCCTTCAAAGAGAGTAGCCCCTTCCTTGCTGCATGAGCAGAGAGCCAGTGTAAGAAGACCGGCGGCAAATAATTTTCTCATCTTATATTCAGTTGTTTATTTGCTGTGATGTAATTGACCATTTCGCTATAGGTGGCGAGGGCGGCATTGACGTCCTGGGCTGTAAAAACATGGAGTTCAACGCCTTTGAATATCATTCCGAGGATGTCGGCAAAGATGCCTGGCTGTATTCCCTCCGGCATTGTCCCCGTGGTCTGGGCGAAGGTACAGAGTTCTTCGAGGTATTGTTTTTCCCATTCCGTGAGGCGCTCGCGGGCATTTAAGAGGATACGGGTGGGTTCACTTACGTAATTTCGTATGCTTTCGATCGAGAACTTTTTATAGACGGGGGAGGCGAGTATGACTTCCATGCGCTTCATCATATAGGCCCGGAATTCGTCGTTCACCACCTCCACGGCCTTCTGCAGGGTCTGGTCGTCAATCGGAACGTTGCTGCTCAGGATGATGTCGAGTTTTTTTCTGTATGGGGCCAGTTGCAGGCATATCGACTCTATCTCCCTTTCGAGCACGGCCGAGAAGATGTCAGCCTTGCCGTTGAAGTAATAATAGACTGTCGTTTTGGCCTTGTTGGCCATGCCTGCAATGTCTTCGACTGTCGTTTTGTCGTAGCCGTAAGCGGAGAAGGCCTCTGCGGCGGCATCCATTATCCTTTCGCGAACGTGTTTTTTCATTGTCTGTAATTTTCGACCAATTCGGTCAGAATATACAAATTATGTACCTTTTCTCCAAATCGCTCAGGGAATAATCACAAACTTTCGCCGTGGCAGGTTGAAATAAGTCTTCTGGCAAAACGAAAAAAAAGATGACCAAAATCGCTTCGGTCATCTTTTTTAGTAGCGGGAGGCGGACTCGAACCACCGACCTCCGGGTTATGAGCCCGACGAGCTACCACTGCTCTATCCCGCGGTGTTGAATGCAAAGGTAGACATTTTTTTTGTAAATCCAAAAAACTTTTAAAAACCGCCAAATTCCCCGATTATTCCGTGCCCGTCACTTTGAACCTTTGTGATTCTTGCCAGACGGCCGGCGCTCGGCGGAACTTCCCGGACCGGGCGCAAAATAATGTTCACGGGCCGTATATATCCCCCGAAAATCGTAAATTCGCGGAATAATTTTACAGACCATGAGCCAGAAACCTTCAATCCCCAAGGGAACCCGCGACTTCGGCCGTTCCGAGATGGCCGAGAGAAACTATATATTCGACACAATCAAGTCAGTATTCAAGACTTACGGCTTTGCCCAGATAGAGACCCCCGCGATGGAGAACCTCTCCACCCTGCTGGGGAAATATGGCGAGGAGGGTGACAGACTGCTGTACCGCATACTCAATTCCGGCGATGCTTTCGCGGAGGCTGATTTCTCGAAGCCGCTGACTCCCCAGGTGTGCGAGAAGGGACTGCGCTATGACCTCACCGTGCCTTTCGCCCGTTATGTGGTGCAGCACCGCAACGACCTGGCTTTCCCGTTCAAGCGCTTCCAGATACAGCCCGTTTGGCGTGCGGACCGTCCCCAGAAGGGTCGCTACCGCGAATTTTACCAGTGCGACGTGGACAGCATAGGCAGCACGAGCCAGCTCTGCGAACTCGAACTCGTGCAAATCATCGACGAGGTCTTCGGCCTGCTGGACCTGCGCATAGCTATCAGAATCAACAACCGAAAGATACTCACCGGATTATCCGAGATTTGCGGCCGCCCGGACAAGGTTGTCGACATCACCGTAGCCATAGACAAGATAGAAAAGACGGGACTCGAAGCCGTGAAGGAGGAACTGCTCTCCAAGGGCCTGGAGGCGGAAGAGATAGCCAGACTCATTCCCGTACTGACTCTCGGGGGATCGACCGCGGAGAAACTTGCCACGATGAGGCGCATACTTGCAGATTCGGAAACAGGACTCAAAGGTTTGGATGAACTCGAGGAACTGTTCGGACTCATATCGGCGGCCGGAGTGAAGTCGGAAGTGCAGCTCGACCTTTCCCTTGCCCGCGGACTCAACTATTACACCGGGGCGATTTTCGAGGTCAAGGCTCTCGACTGGGAGATAGGAAGCATCTGCGGAGGCGGGCGCTACGACAATCTGACCGGCATTTTCGGACTTCCCGGCATGTCCGGCGTCGGAGTCAGTTTCGGTGCGGACAGGATATATGACGTGATGAAAGGTCTGGACAAGTTCCCCGCGAAACTCTGTTCCGGTTCCACTCTGCTCATCGCAAATATGGGCAAGGCCGAGACAGCCTATCTCTTGCCTCTCGCCAGGGTTTTGAGACAAAAGGGAATAGCTGTGGAAATATATCCCGAGTCCAGCAAGCTCAAAAAGCAGTTCGACTACGCGGACAAACTCGATATTCCTTTCATTTCGATAAGCGGCACTACGGAAATGCAGGCCGGTCAGGTAAATATCAAGAATCTTTCGACCGGAGAGCAGAAAACATTTGCCTTGTCCGACACCGATGCCATCGTGGCTTTCCTCGAAGCCTGAGCATGACAGGTCAAAAGCCCTTGCGACAGGCCCTTAAAGCAGCAGCATCACGGCGCAGACATAAAGCAGGAAGGCCTGGAATTTCAGTTTCCTGGACTGGGTTTCCGAAGCGAGCGACATGATAGGGTCTTGCCCTGCGAGTTCCGAGAGTTTGTCGCCGTCGGGCGTACCCATGGAAGACCATTTGGCGACTATCTGACCGTCTGCAAGGAAACAGGAGCCTCCGTTTGACCTGTTCAGGGTCATAAGGGTCTTTCTGTCAGCAAAATAGATATACGGCAGCAGTTCCTCCGGGGCCTCTCCGGCTATCAGTTCCGGAGTCGAGGCGGCAAGCACTATAGGAATGAAGCCGTATTCCGCGGCCTGGTTTGTCAGTCCGGCAATCTTTTCCCACCTGTGCGCCGACAAGCGTCCCGGCTCATATACCGATACCGCAATCACTCTCCCCTCGAGGGCCAACGTGTCCACATACTCTCCCTGCGCATCGCTGAAACTCAACATCACGGGAATTTCCCCCGTTGTCCAGTCCGCCTCCTCCCAGGTCGCGAGTTCCGTCCCCGGACTGTAGTCGGTGAAGTCCATCACCGGTATGGACAGTGAGGAATACAGCAGGAAAAGGCAGACGGAGCCGACCGATATGGAGAAACTTACATATTTGACATTCCTCGTGGCCCCGATAGACTTCAGCGGAAGGAAGGCCAGGCACCACAAGGCAAGGAGTACTATGTTCTTCACCAGACTCTGGATATGGGTCAGGTGTATGACCTCGCCGAAGCAGCCGCAGCTCATGGGCGGATCGAATATCGCGAGTATGGCCGTAATCAGGGTGAAAAACCCCAAGAGACCGAGGGTTACGAATGCCACAATCTTGCGCCAGACTCCAGTAATGAGGGCAATGCCGGCGCAGGTCTCAATCAGGACGAAGGCGGAACCGAAAACATTTGACGCGAAACGCAGGAAACCGAGGTGGAAGAAAGTGAAATATTCGTCCATCAACAGCCCGGTGCCCACGGGATCCATAAGCTTGAACACCCCGGCTATGAATAATACGAAGCCGAGGATGATAGAGCTAATTCTTCTTACGATTCTCATAAACCTTCTTGACCTTTTCGAAAATGAGTCCGGGCGGCAGCATACTTCCGTCTTCGCCGCTGCAGTCCACGGTCAGGAAATTGCTGTCCTCGGCTGCCTGACGCCTGTACATCTCCCTGACCCTCCTCTGGAAGCCGATGTCAGATTCGTGTATGTCGGGATTTCCGTGCAGATAATTCCTTTCGTCCCCGTCGCGCTGCTTCCCGAGATTGTCCTCCACGAAGTCAATGGGCACGTCGAGGAAGATGTTGAGGTCCGGACGAGGTATGCCGAACTGCACGTATTCGGTCGAAACAATCCACTTCCGCAGGCTCTCCGCTTCCTCTGCATCACTGAGTTTCGAGCACTGATAGGCGATATTGGAATACACATACCTGTCGAGGAGCACCGTGGCGCCCGCTTCCAATGCCTCACGTATGATGTCCGCCGCATCGTGCCTGTCTTCGGCGAAAAGCAGGGCCACAAGCTGGGGATGTACGGAGGATATGGAACCGTAATCGCCTCTGAGAAAACGGCTTATCAGCTCTCCGTACACGGGGGCGTCGTATCTTGGGAAATGTATGTATCTAACGTCGGGACAGACGCTCGCGAGATAATCCCGAAGCATTTTTACCTGGGTGGACTTGCCCGCTCCGTCCAGTCCTTCCACAACTATCAGCATGGGTGCAAAGATAAAAAAACGGCATTGATTTTCCGGCAGGGCATGAGTACTTTTGCCCCATGGTAAAGATAATGGCGGTAGTAAACCTGACCCCCGATTCCTTCTGGGCACCGAGCCGCACGGATGCCGCGGGGGCGGGCTCAAGAATATCGGAACTGCGCTCGCAGGGGGCGGATATTATCGACCTCGGTGCGGTCTCGACCCGTCCCGGAGCCGCTGCCGTGGATGTGGAAGAAGAATGGAGGAGACTCAGGCCGGCCTTGAAACACGTGGTGGGGACGCCTTTTTCCGTCGATACGACCCGGGCGGAGATAGTACGCAGGGTCTATGACGAGGCAGGTCCGTTCATTGTCAACGATATTTCGGCCGGAGAGGACGACCCCGGGATACTCCCTCTGGCTGGCCGTCTCGGGATAGAATACGTCGCCATGCACAAGCGCGGAAGCCCCGTGACAATGGACGCTCTGTGCGATTATCCCGACGGGGTGGTGGAGACCCTTGCGGCTTATTTCAGGGATTTCGGGCTCAGGGCGGCGGATGCGGGGATAAGTTCGTGGATACTCGACCCCGGATTGGGGTTTGCCAAGACTCCGGCGCAGTGCATTGAAATCATAGAGAGACTGGGCGAGTTACGCGTCCTTGGCCGTCCCATACTCATAGGAGCGGCCGACAAGCGCTTCACGGGAGGAGACAGCGAGAAGTACCACAGAATGGCCGTGGCAAACGGTGCGGATATACTGAGGGTTCACGACGTTGCGGCGGCACGCAGGTCCTGCGGGAATCCTTGACGGCCCGGCAACGCACTTGCGGAGACCAAAAACTCACCCCTCTCTCCTGTCGGGGAAGAGTGAACTTACGCGCTCGCAGGAACCCTGGGGAGAAAGGGTCTGGATTCGGCCGAACATTCTGATTATCAGTATGAGAAGCAAAATGCAGGCGGCTATGAGTATCCAGTACAGAGGCGCGGGAAGCATGTCCATCCACGTCTCGTAGTCCTTGAGCGAGTCGATATTGGCAACAATCAGGGAGAAAGTGTTGTTCGCGAAATGCATGAGCATGGTCAGCTTCAGCGAGCCGGTCTTGTAATAGACATAGCCGAACAGGCAGCCGAGTGCAAATGCAGGGATGGCCTGCCAGATATTCAGGTGAATGACGGCGAAGAATACGGAGGAAATGATTATTGCCCACAGCGGCCTGATTCCCTTGTGTAGCAGCCCTCTCAGGACAGTTCCGCGACACAGCCATTCCTCGAAGAACGGGGCGAAGATGCTGACGCTGATAAAGTTGACCCAAAGAACCCCTTCGCTTGTAAGGCTGTCCATGCTTTCCTGGAGCCATTGGGGCATCTCGGGCATAATGGCGTTGAGCGGGTCCGTGCAGAAAGCCAGGGCGAGGGTCGCGACGGCCACGAGCAGGGCAGAGGCGACCCCTCCGATTTTCCCGAAATTATTGTTGTCGAGGCGGTATCCGTCGCTGTTGTAGGAGGCAACCCTGCTCTTTATTCCTGCATAGAGCATCGCGGGAATGAAAAGCACGGGATAGGAAACCAGCATGGAGTAGGTAATTGCGTTTTCGCTTCCCATTGTCCAGTTCAGCGCCAATGTGACTATATTCCCGAGGACCGCTCCTACTACGATGACCATTAACAGGAGTATGAACATCTGGCCTATCCCCGGAACATACCAGTTGTATCTGTCGTAAAATTTGAAATTGCCCCTACGCATTTCCGTCCGATTGATTATACTATTATATTGCTGTTCTCCAATAAGTTAAATGATTCAAGCCGCCGTATCCCCTCTTCCTGAACTTCCGCCGGGCCTTTCCCGGCCTGCTCCGACAACGTTCCCGAATCCCTATCCTGCCAGCTACCTGTAAAGGGGAGAGGGATATGTCCCTTCCTTCACCAGTCCGGCAAGTTTCTCCACCACTGCGGGCCTGTCTTCGCGGTAAGTCACGCCAAACCAGTGTGAAGGAGTGGAAAGTACCTCGCAACTTGCGTTTCCGCCCTTAATCATCACATCGATGGCGTAGGGAATGTAGAACTCCTTCTTCAGTTCGTTAGCATTCTGCCCGAGGAAATCCTCGAAAATGGCTGCGCTGCTGTCGAAATAGTCAGGGGTGAAGCACCACATGTTCATGGAGCAGAGGTTCTTGCCGTTGAGTTCGACCTGTTCCGAAGTGAGGGAATTTTCGCCGCGAACCACTCCGTCGGCGTCTTTGGCTATGTTGAGATGCTCGATCACATCGGTGAGATGAGGGACAGCAGCGGGTGCAGGGGACCCGTAATGGCAGATTCCGCGTGAAACCCCGCCTGACTCGCTCAGAGTGTGGTCAAGTTCGAAACCTACGATTGCATAGACTCCCTTGCTGTTTTCATGCTCGCCGCACCACTTCGAGGCCAGCTCGAAAGACTCGCGTCCGTAGAAGTCATCACCGTTGATGACCACGAAGGGAGTGTCAATCACGTCCTTGGCCATAAGCACCGCATGTGCCGTTCCCCAGGGTTTCTGCCTTTCGGGATTCAGGGTGAAGCGTGAGGGAATCCTGTCTAATTCCTGAGTTACGAAGACGAACTCCAAGGGCGCACCGTCGCTGCACTTGACAGCGCTGTACTTGTTCCTTACGGTCTCCTTGAACTGCTCGAGGAAATATTCACGCACCACGTAGACTACCTTGCCGAAGCCTGCGCGTACCGCATCAAAAATAGAATAGTCTATGATTGTTTCACCATTGGGGCCCAGACCGTCCATCTGCTTGAGTCCGCCATAGCGGCTGCCCATTCCGGCTGCCAGAACTAAAAGAGTAGGTTTCATACTGTGAACATTTTGGCAAAATTAGTTAATTTGCCCCACTAAATGAAATAATGCTTATTTTTGTTCCATGGCGAAAGTCTGGAAGAATCTGTTCGACAGGACCAGGGACGGTAACAGGAAGGAACAACGTTCTTTCCTGCGGTATGCGATTATAGCCACGGCGGTGATGATAATCTTCCTCTGCGTGAAAAGAGACAATATATTTACCTGGATAAGTTCCACCATAACATTGGGGCGTCAGAGGGACCAGATGGAGAGACTTCGTGAGGAAAATGCCGCCCTCGAACAGCGCATACTCGACCTCAGCAGCAACAAGGATTCTCTTGAGTACTTCGCCCGTGAAGAGTTGCTTTTCGCCGTTCCCGGAGACGATGTATATCTGTTAAAGGAGTAGAATAGGAGTAGGTTAAAGGAATGGCGGCGCCCGAGCACTGGCCTGACCGGGAATTTCAGCAGGCTTCCTCCCCGTCTTCGGCATATTTCATTCTCAGGACAGTTTCGGTATCGGGCCTGACCCTTACGCTCCCGTCGATTCTCGAACAGAGCACGGCGGCAACGTGGCTCCCCTCAAGCACCGCCACCTCAATATCCTCCTTCTCGTCCAATGAAAGATGCATTTCCGTCAGAATATCTGAAACCTTTTTCCGTCCCGTCATACCGAGAGGGCGCATCCAGTCTCCCGGCTGCCATTTTCTCACCACGGGCGGCACGGGCATCCTGTCCGCATCGGCTATCAGTACGCCTTGCCCCTGTTTCAGGGAAGAGACGCAGCTCCGCGCTACCGTCTCCCATTCCAATTTCCGGCCGGTCTTTTCCCGTCTGTCCCCGGGAACCAGCCGCCCCGATGCCCCGGTAACGGGACCGAAACGCTTGCCGGCAAGCTGTCTGCCTGAACTGAGGGCCGAAGTCAGCGAGCGGAACTCTTCCTGTCCTATACCGCTGTCTTCCAAAAGGTGCCAGAGCACGAATTCCCAATGTTTCAGCCCCATGAGCTCCGGTATGGAAAGCGAGCCGTCTTCGAGTACGACAGAGGAAGCTGCCTTGCGGAAATACTCCTCGGCAATATCGCCGGCAAGGCCAAAGCGCCGCATATCCGAATTGAGTGTCCTGACAAAAGAGGGATTGATTTCGGCAAACAGGGGGAAGACCTTGTTCCTTATGAGATTGCGTTTGTACGAACTGTCGGCGTTGGTCCTGTCCTCCCGCCATGCGTAGCCCCGCCCTGTCATCCATGCCCGGATTTCGGAGCGGCTCGTACGCAGAAGCGGCCGGCTTATGCCTTCCCTGTCGCCCATGCCGCGGATTCCGCGTATGCCAGTACCTCTCAGTAGATTGAGTATGAGCGTCTCGGCGTTGTCATCCGCATTGTGGGCCACGGCCACGGTATCGAAGCCCTCCCCGGACCTCAGGGAAGCGAACCACTCATAGCGCAGCTTTCTGGCAGCCATTTCTATGCTTATGCCCTCCTGTCCGGCACAGGCGGCGGTATCGAAACTCTTGGAGTAGAATTTCATCCCCCTTTCCGCACACCAGGCCCTCACGAATTCCTCGTCCCCGTCGGATTCCTCTCCTCTCAGGCGGAAATTGCAGTGGGCCACAGCAAAACGCCGGGCCTCCGGAAAAAGTTCGGAGGCCCTGTAAGCCATATACATGGAGTCTATGCCCCCGCTTACCGCGAGCAGTACGGACTTCATCACTTGCTTGCCAGGGTGTAGGTGAAGCTGATGGAGAAATATTCCTTGAACTGCACTTTCTGGTCCCCGTCTATAGTCACTAACGGGTCGTAAATCAGCCAGGTGTTGAAGGCAATCTTGAAGAACCTCGCCATAGTCCACGAGAACTTGTTGTCCCAGTTGATGCGGTTGTAGACGAAGGGGTGGTCAAGGTAGTCGGTAAACAGTACCAGCTGCGTCTCATAGAAGAAACGCTGGTTGATTGAGCTGTTGAAGTTTATCTTTATCTGCGCACCCGACTGGAAAAGTACGCTGCTGTAGTTGGTCCCCACTTCGCTGTCGAGCCCCTCCTCCTTCAATTTCATACCGTAGGTGGAGCGCAGTTCCGGGATTCGGCAGATAGTGAAACCTCCCGTCAGGGGGGCCATATTGATGCTGAACCAGCTCGCGGGTGCCCATTCCATACCCACGGCGAGGTTGGTATAGGCGGGGGCAAGGAAGCCTGACTTCAGCGTGCCGGTCCACAGCAGGGTCTCCTCATCCTGGGTGTAAGAATCATAACTTGCGGAGAACTGCGAACGGAAATCGAAGGAGACGGTGTAGTTCCACTTGCTGTCCGACGCTGTCTTGTAGGCGAACTGGCTCTCTAAATATATCAGGTCAGTGCTTTTCTGAAGCAGATTCTCTTTGTCGGCCGACCACAGAAACCCGTACTGCAACTGGAGGCGGTTGGTCCAACTGGCGAGGTCCTTGGCATATTTCGCCTTGGCATCTATGCCCGAGTTCAGATTCAAGGTGTTGTATCCGCCGGCTGCCCAGCTCCACAGGCCGGTATGGTTGAATCCGAGGTCGAATTCTACGGAGTTGGTCCAGTATTTCGGCTTCTCTTGCTCAACTTCGACTTTCGGCGCGTTCAGCAGGGCCTCGGTAGCCTGGGTCATGGCCCTGAGGATGTCATCGTCCTGGGCGTTCGCCACGATAAACGGGAACATTGCAGCGAGTGCGAAAACAAGCAGTCTTTTCATCAGAATTCCGATTTAAATTGATTTGGGCTAAAGCTCTGTCTTCCTGTCAGTAGGCGATTCCGAAAACCACCCTGCGCTGTGAAGGCTTGCCGGAGTATATGTCCCTGCCTTCCTCCTCGCACACGTAACTGTCGACGGGTATGCACCTTATGGTGGCCTTGGTGGCGTCCTTTATCGCCTGTTCGGTCTCGGTGGTGCCGTCCCAGTGGCAGAGCAGGAAACGTCCTGTCTGTATCTTCTCCTTGAATTCCTCCCAGTCGTCGCATTTCTCCACCCTCGACTCGCGGAAGGCAAGGGCCTTGTCGTATATGCCCTGCTGAATATCGTCGAGCAAGGCGGGAATGCGTGAGGCTATGCCCTCGAGAGTCTGCGTCTCCTTGGTCAGCGTGTCCCTGCGCATAACTTCGATGCTGCCCCCTTGAAGGTCCATGGGCCCCAGGACCAAGCGCACGGGCACTCCCTTGAGCTCCCATTCGGCAAACTTGAATCCCGGTCTGAGGGTGTCCCTCTCATCTATTTCGGAACTGATTCCGAGAGCGTCCAGTTCCCGCTTTATCTGCTCCATTTTTCCCAATACGGCGTTGCGCTCCTCCTCACCTTTATATACGGGCACCATGATTACCTGTATGGGGGCGAGACGCGGAGGCAGTACGAGTCCGTTGTCATCGCCGTGAGCCATGATCAGTGCGCCCATGAGCCTCGTGCTGACTCCCCAGGACGTCGCCCAGACGTGCTCCAGCTTGCCTTCCCTGTTGGCGAACTGCACGTCGAAGGACTTGGCGAAGTTCTGGCCGAGGAAATGCGAGGTTCCGGCCTGCAGCGCCTTCCCGTCCTGCATCATGGCTTCTATGGTGAGGGTGTCGAGCGCTCCGGCAAATCTCTCGTTGGGGCTCTTGTGTCCAATGATTACGGGCATGGCCATCACATTGCGGGCGAAATCCGCATACACGCGGACCATGAGTTCGGCCCTTTCCATGGCTTCTTCGGCCGTGGCGTGGGCCGTATGCCCTTCCTGCCAGAGGAATTCCGCGGTCCTGAGAAAGAGCCTCGTCCGCATCTCCCAGCGTACCACGTTGCACCACTGGTTGCAGAGCACGGGCAGGTCGCGCCATGAGGTTATCCAGTTCTTATAGGTGTTCCAGATAATGGTCTCGGAGGTGGGCCGCACTATGAGCTCTTCCTCGAGTCTGGCCGACGGGTCAACCACTACGCCCTTCCCCTCAGGGTCGTTCATGAGCCTGTGGTGGGTTACTACGGCACATTCCTTGGCGAAGCCCGCCACGTGTTCCGCCTCCCTGCTGAAAAAGGACTTGGGAATGAACAGGGGGAAATACGCATTCTTCACCCCGGTCTCCTTGAACATCGAGTCGAGGACATGCTGCATTTTCTCCCATATCGCATATCCGTATGGCTTTATGACCATACAACCTCTTACCGATGACTGTTCCGCAAGATCTGCCTTCAAGGCAAGGTCATTATACCACTGAGAATAGCTCTCTGACCGCTTGGTTACCGCTTTTGCCATATTCTTGTTGAAATATCTGCTTTTTTTTTAGAATTTTGCATCTATAATATTAGGGCGCGAACGGCCCAAAATTTGCGCCCGTAAAGATACAAACTTTTATCGCTTTTTTAGTATGAAGAACCGTAGCATTACACTTTTACTGCCTCTGCTCTTTGTGCTGGCCTCTTGCGGTACTTCTGCACAATACTCGCAGCAGATGTATTCGGACGGTATTTATAGCAGGAAGGCTCTTGTAGCTGAGGCGGTTCAAATTTACTCCAAGGAAGACTTTGCGGCAATGGCCGCAGCCAATATCGCCCGCGAATCGGCGGATACGGTGTATTATGTAGTCCTCGCTACCGATGAGGACTATTCTGACTGGTATTATTCTCCATGGTACTCCTGGCGTGCTGCCTGGGCCTTTTCATATCCTTTCTATTGGTACGGCCCCCATTCAGCCTGGTCCTGGACGTATTGGAATTTCTGGTATGACCCTTGGGACCCCTGGTATTCATGGTATTCCTGGTACTATTGGCCGAGCTGGTATTATCCTCACTATCACCACTATCACTGGCATGATTTCCACCGGCCCGTATTCAATACCCCCGGTCTTTCCAATGACGGAAACCGCTATTACGGAGCAAGACGCTTTACCCAGGGCACGGGCTCTTCGCTGTCCAGAGCCGCAACTTCCGGATTCTCCGCTTCTTCCGCCCGCACGAGGTCTTCCGTTTCTTCCGGAGGCAATTACGGATCGTCAGGCTCGTCAACTCTGAGACGCAGTTCCGTTTCGGGCAGTTCTTCAACCGGGACGTCAAATTCTATCTCGAGACAATCCACTTCAGGTTCCAACCGCAGCGGAACCAATTACTCGCGCGGTTACGGTGCAGGTTCCAATTCAGGCAGTCAGAGCCGCAGCTATACCGCACCCTCGTCGACGAGGAGTTCCGGCGGAGGAGCAGTGCGTAGCGGAGGCGGCGGAAGCGGTTCTGCACGCAGTGGCGGAGGTGGAGGAAGAAGGTAATGTATAACTTATAGGAAGTCGGCATTTGTTATGAGAAAAGTAGGAAACGCTATATTGACGGCAGCAGCCGTTGCGTTGGCATCGTCTGTCGCGGGAGCGCAGACCATGTATGACGCCATAAATTTCAGCCGTAACGATTATTTTGGTACGGCACGCTCCATGGCCATGGGCAATGCGGTTACGGCAGTGGGAGGTGACCTCGGAACTATAGGCATCAATCCTGCCGGTTCGGCTGTGGCTACCTACGGGCAGTTCGTGATTACCCCGGGAATATCGGTTTCCGCGGTGTCATCGGCCTATTCCCCCGTAGGTGAGACGAATTACGGGCCCTACACCAGTTCGAGGAATTCCCGCCTGACCTTGCCCAACGTCGGTATATCCATGTCCTTGGAAACCGGCCGTTCGAGAGGACTGAAGTCGGTGTCGTTTGCGGTGGTATCGAACCAGACGAGCCAGTATAACTATTACGCCAATGCTTACGGACAGAACTCATGGACATCCAAGTCCGCAGAGTTCGCTGCCGCTGCGGCGGGAGTGGACGAGAGCGTGCTCTCCAACTACAATTCCTACGAATCCAGTTCCGTTCCATGGGACGTCCTGGCCGCCTATCAGGGCGGGCTGTTCAGTTCCTACGGAGTTGACGGGGAATACGTGGGAATTACCGAATACATAGACGATAGCGGAGACTGGCACTATGTCCCTTCAGCCCTGACCCAGAGTTCCACGACCCAGAAGTGGGGCAGCAAGAACGACGTTATCCTGAATGTCGGCTTCAACTTCTCCGACAATGTATATATAGGTGTGAATCTCGGTCTACCCATGGCGAGCTATGGCTACAGCGAGACTTTCTACGAGTCGGCCACGGATCCCGAACAGTTCCCCATAGTCTTCACGGATGACGACGGAGGGCTCTATGATGCCAACTTCCGCAGTGCCTACTACGGCTACCAGTACCTTGCGGACATGGACGGAGTCTATGGTAAAATCGGTATCATAGTCACGCCCGGCAACGGACTCAGGATAGGCGCAGCCGTACAGTCGCCCACATTCTATACCATTAACGAATACTGGCAGTACAGCACTGCAACTTATTTCACCGACAACAGCTTCAATGCTTCAGCCAGTTCTCCGGAGGGGAATTATACCTACAATCTGATTTCGCCGTATTCGCTTAACCTCGGACTTGCCTACACCTTTGGAACCGGCGGTCTTTTAAGTGTGGACTATGAACTTACGGATTACAGCATAATGCGCTTCAAGGAACTGCATTCGAGCGGATACTCCGTAAACGACATTTTCTACGACCTCAATCAGGCAAACAGGTATTTTGCGGGTCTGTCGCACAGTCTGAGGGTGGGAGCCGAGCTGAGGCTTACCCCGGTATTCTCCCTGAGGGCGGGATACAACCTTATCACTGACCCCGAACGTTACTGGATTAACAATGAAGGGGAAACTGTAACGGCAGATATATACCTTTCGGATTTCGACGACTATGATTTGAGGAACAAGAATCTCGTAAGTTCGGGCTACTACGGAGACCTGACGTCTTCATACTCCCTGGGAATAGGTTTCTCGACCAACGGTTCGTTCTTCGCGGACCTCGGTGCCAGACTCACGAGATATCCGGTATCGGTATTCTTGCCGTATTACGATTATGACAACTACGACTCCGCTGGAGAGGCAGTCGACCTTTTATCACCCAGAATTACGAACCGAAGGAACCTCTGGACTGTTGCCCTGACCTTGGGCTGGAGGTTCTAGTACCTGATTATTTTATGGAATTTACTGCGAGACAACTTGCCGAAGTGCTGAATGGAACAGTGGAGGGCAATCCCCAGGAAAAAGTATCATCCTTTGCGAAAATAGAACACGGCAAGCCAGGTCAACTCTGTTTTTTTGCAAATCCCAAGTACGAACAATATGTTTATACCAGCAAGGCTTCGGTCTTGCTGGTTAATTCTGACTTTGTTCCCAAACAAGCCGTTACACCCACCCTCATCCGTGTGGAGAATGCCTATGACGCGATAGCGAGGCTCCTGAAGTATGCTTCGGAACAGCGCAAGTCATACAAACGCCACAGGGGCAGATGTCGTATAGCCTGGAGCGCCAGGCTCGGCAAGAAGGTGTATGTGGGAGATTTCGTGACCATAGGCAAGAACTGCAGCATAGGGGACTGCACGAAAATCTACAACAACGTGACCGTCGGTGAGGGGACAAAAATCGGAACCCACTGCATCATATACCCCGGAGTCCATATTTTCCCGGGTATGGTAATAGGAGACAGGGTCATACTCCATTCGGGCTGCATTGTAGGCGATGACGGCTTCGGCAATGTGAAGCAGCCTGACGGAAGCTGGCGCAAGATTGAGCACGTGGGCAATGTAATCATAGGCAATGACGTGGAAATAGGCTCGAATACTACGATAGACAGGGCTCCGATGGAATCCACAATCATCGCCGACGGGGTCAGGATAGACAATCTTTGCCAGATAGCCCACAATGTGGAAGTGGGGGAGAATACGGCAATAGCCGCCCAGACGGGTATAGCCGGCTCCACTAAAATAGGCAGGGACTGCCTCCTGGCGGGTCAGGTCGGAATCTCCGGCCACCTGACCATAGCGGACAAGACCACGATAGGAGCGAAGAGTGGTGTCGTCGGCAATATCAAGAAATCCGGACAGTTTTACTTCGGTACACCGGCCCTGCTACATGGAACTTTCCTGAGGGCATACGCCAAATTCAGGCGTTCAGGTGAAGAATAAAAATTTTTTATATCTTTGTGCCCCATGGAACAGCAGACATTAAAGAGAGCGTACAGGTTTGAGGGAAGAGGCCTGCACACAGGTAAATATGCACACCTCAGACTCTGTCCGGCTCCCGAGAACTACGGAATCCGGTTCTTCCGTAAAGACCTTGGAATTGAGATTCCGGCACTCGCTACAAAGGTTACGAGGACTACGAGGAGCACTACAATCTCAGAAGGCGAGGTATCAGTAATTACAGTAGAACATTTGCTTTCGGCCCTGACCGGCCTGGGGGTGGACAACGCGGTGGCGTATCTCGACAATGAAGAGGTGCCCATCCTTGACGGCAGTGCAGAGATGTACGTCCGTGCCATCGCTCCCGACGGGCTTCAGATTCAGAATGCCGAAAGGGAATATATAGAAATCAAAGAGGAGATTGAGGTGAAGGATGAGGAGACCGGCTCGTGGGTAAGGATTACTCCTGCGGACAGTTTGTCATTTGAACTCTGCGTGGACTTCAACTCACGTGTTCTTGGTATACAGAAGGCGCATTGGAGCGAAAAATCGGACTATGTAGGCCAGATTGCTCCCTGTCGTACCTTCTGTTTTTTTCATGAACTCGAATCTCTGGCGGCATGTGGCCTGATTAAGGGCGGGGATGTCGACAACGCAATCGTGGTTGTGGAGCATCCGGTCTGCAAGGAGCAGCTTGACCGCATGAGCCGTCTGTTCGGCCAGCCGAGGCTCGAGGTAAAGGAAGACGGCTACCTCAGCAATATCGATCTCCATTTCCCGAATGAGTGCGGCAGGCACAAACTGCTCGACCTTATCGGGGATATGAGGCTGATTGGGGGCTTCCCCAAGGCCCATATAAGCGCGTACAAACCTGGCCATAAAATTAACAGCGCTGCGGCAAAGGCCGCCTTATTAAAACTTTAGATTTATGGTTAAAATTCATCCACTCGCGACTGTGAGCGCGAAAGCAAACTTAGGTGAGAACGTAGAGGTGGGGCCCTACGCTTTCATCGACGATAATGTGACTATTGGTGACAACTGCAAGATTTATCCCCACGCCAACGTTCTTCCGTATGTAAGCATGGGAAACAACTGCCAGGTGTTCCCCGGAGCGGTGGTAGGCGGTATTCCCCAGGACCTCAAGTTCGGGGGTGAAGTGACCTATGTCCGTATCGGCAATGATGTCACCATACGCGAATGCGCCACTATCAACCGCGGGACCAAGGCCAGCGGCAAGGGTGTGACCATTGTAGGTGACAACACCCTCATAATGTCATACGTGCATATCGCTCATGACTGCCGCGTGGGCAACCACTGCATACTTGTAAGTTATGTGGGAATAGCCGGCGAGACCGACGTGGACGACTGGGCAATTATCGGAGGAAACTCTTCCGTACACCAGTTCTCGCACATCGGAGCCCATGCAATGGTGGGCGGCTGCTCGGCGGTTAACAAGGATATTCCGCCCTATTCGATTTGCGGACGTACTCCTATCTGCTATGCGGGAATCAACATAGTCGGCCTCAGAAGACGTGGCTTCGACCCCGAGACTACCCGCAATATCAAGGACATCTACGATACCATCTACTATCAGGGCTACAATATCTCCGACGGCTGCGCCAAGGTGGAGGCCGGTTTCCCCCAGTCGGTGGAGCGCGATACCATACTCGAGTTCATCAGGAATTCCAAGAGGGGTATAGTACGTGCTGCGGATTCCTCTTCAAGGGGAGCGATAGAATAGGGATTGACACTTACAATAGCATATTTCCCGCCTGTAGAATACTTCGCATTGCTTGCGAGGTATTCTTCGGTTTATGTGGAGGCCTGCGAGAATTACCAGAAGCAGTCCTACAGGAACCGCTGCCGCATATATGCCGCGGACGGGGTGCAGAGCCTGAACTTCCCCATAGTCCACGAAAACGGCGGCTTCAATCTCCCGATTACCAGGATACGCGTGGATTATTCCACCCCCTGGGTGCGCAAGACCGAGCGCTGCATCGATACGGCCTACCGTTCCTCGCCCTTTTTCGACTACTACCGCGACAGCCTTTACGCCATACTCGACAGCCGCCCCGAGACTCTCTGGGAACTGGACATGAAAATAATCGGGTACTTCATGCAGAAAATCGGGCTGAAAACGCGCCTCGTGCCCACAACGGAATACGCGGCGGAGCACGTGGACATACATCCGAAAAGGCCTAACTCAATCCTTCATGAACTTGGATTGGAAAGGCCTTATTATCAAGTATTTTCCGGGAAATTCGGTTTTATTCCGAATCTTTCCGTCATGGATCTTCTGTTTAACGAAGGTCCGGCGTCATTGGACTGGCTGATTTAGCTTTTGCTTCATTCATTCCCGCTGCCGCCATCCGCTAAGTCTCCGCCGGTGATGTCGTCATCGTCATTGTCGTCCTCGCTCCCGTCGTACGCCCAGGTCAGCGACGCGACAAAGGTGTACATGTTGTTGCCCGTTATGTAGAGGATATATTGCACCCATTCGCCTTCCTCGTCGAGAAGGGACTGGATGTAGTTGTTGTCGAAATTCGAGGCCCGCTCCAGAAACAGTTCCTGACCATACGCGAACGCCTCGGTCTGGGTTCCCTTGAAAGCAACTGCTTCATTCATGTCCAGAACGGAGTTGAAATACTCCTCCAGCAGGGAGACCGTGTCCGAGTCATCCGAAGAAATCTGATATGAGACAGCGTTCGTAAAAGTATAGGTACCGTACATGTCGAGGTCGCAGGAAATGGTCACGGCAAGTGCGGTAAACGCAAAAATCAGTCGCATTAGAACTTTACTCATAGCAATTCATTTTATAGAAACAAAATTCCAAGTACTCCTTGGCAAAATTAACAATATTATTCGTATATTTGCGCCGTGAAAGAGATGGAAGGCCGGGGAGGTCTTCCATTTTCGTTGCACACGCGCTTGGTAAGTCCAGCATATTGTAGATGCAGAAAGAGGGGTTTTTGTAGCAGGAATTAACCAAATTTTACGGAGAGAACCGGAGCGGCGGAAGAAAAGACGGACACATTACTATAAAAGATAAATGGACAGGGAGAAATTTGAGAAGGTAGTCGGGGAAGCGGCGCAGGAGCGCGGCTGCGTCCTGGTCGGAATAGACTTTAACGACGATGACAATGTTTTCGAGGTCACGATAGACAGGCCTGAGGGACAGGTGGACCTGGGGGACTGCGAATACGTACACAGGGCCGTGCTCAAGGCTTTCGACAGGGATGTGGAGGACTACGCCCTGACCGTCGGCTCGGCTGGAATGAGCCCCGAGGAGGCGGACAATATGCTTGAAACAATAAAAGGATAGATACACCGATGGAAAAAGACAAAGTGATAACGCTGATTGATGCGTTCAAGGACTTCAAGGAGGAAAAGAACATTGACCGTCCCGTCATGATGCAGGTTCTCAAGGACGTGTTTCTGACGCAGATAGCCAAGACTTACGGCTCGTCGGACAACTTCGACGTGATTGTAAACGTGGACAAGGGAACCTGCGAGATTTACCAGAACTTCGACGTGGTGGAGGAGGTAGAGAATCCGCATTCCGAGATTACCCTCGAGGGAATACGTGAGGACGGCGAGGATGCCGATGACTACGAAATCGGGGACCAGTATTCCAAACTGCTCCCGCTTGCGGCATTCGGACGCCGCGGTATTCTGAACATACGCCAGAACCTCCAGGGCCGCATCATGGACATAGAGAAAGCCAATGTCTTCAAGAGATATACCGACAAGGTGGGCGAGCTTTTCTATGGTGAAATCTATCAGACCTGGTCCAAGGAAGTGCTCATACTCGACGAGGACGGCAACGAGCTCCACATCCCCAAGAGCGAGCAGATTCCCGGGGAGCGCTTCAAGAAGGGCGACTCTGTCAAGGCAATTATCAAGAGCGTGGAAATGAGGAACAACACCACGCCTTATATCACCCTCAGCCGCACCTCTAACGAATTCCTCGAAAGGCTTTTCGAGCAGGAGGTTCCGGAGATTGCCGACGGCCTGATTACGGTCAAGAAGGTGGTGCGCGTGCCGGGCGAGAGGGCAAAGGTCGCCGTGGAATCCTACGACGACAGGATAGACCCCATAGGCGCATGTATAGGTGTGAGGGGCGGCAGGATTATGGGTATAGTCCGCGAATTGCGCAACGAGAACATAGACGTGATACAGTGGTCGCAGAATCCCAAGCTGCTCATCCAGCGTGCGTTGAACCCCGGAGTGGTGTCGTCCATCGAGATGTCGGAAAGCCCCGAGGACAAGGTCAGGGTGTTCATGCAGCCCGACCAGGTAAGCAAGGGTATAGGCCGTCACGGAGTGAATATCCAGCTTGCAGGTATGCTGATAGGCCGCGAAATCGAGGTCTACAGGGAACTTCCCAAGGGCGAAGATTCGGAAGAGGAGGACGTACTGCTCAGCGAATTCTCTGACGTGATTGACCAGTGGGTAATCGACAGGCTCGAGTCCATAGGCTGCGATACGGCCAAGGCTGTGCTGGCCTTCTCGGAGGAAGACATTGCCAGGAGGGCCGACCTTGAAGATGAGACCGTAGCGGAAGTATTCAGGATATTAAAGGCAGAATTCGAAGATTGACAGGCATGGCAGATATAAGATTAAACAAGATAATCAGACAGTACAACGTAGGGCTCGATGATCTGGTGAATTTTCTCCAGCGCATCGGAGTCAGTGTGGATGCGAGCCCGAACTCCAAGGTGTCGGACGAACATCTGCCGGCAATAGCGAAGCAGTTCAGCAAGGACCTGGAACTCAAGCAGGCTGCCGACAAGATAGAGGTCAAGATGACGGAAATCCTGGAAAAGACGCGCAAAAGGCGCAGCCAGCAGGCCGAGGAGGAGGAAGAACAGGAACATGAAACCATAATCAAAAGCAATACTTTTTTCAATACGAAGAAGGAGACGGAGTCAATGGACAAACCCGCAGAAACACCATCACTTGAAGCTGCACCTGTCGTTCCGGCAGAGGAGGTTGCAGCGAGCAGAGAGCCCGAGGTGGCCGAAGTGAAGGAGCCGGAACTTGTTGAAGTGAAAGCAGAGGCAGATACGGCGGACAGCGGAAGTCAGGCCGCGGCAGCCGAAGCTGAAGTTCAGGAAGGAAGTTCAACTGAAGCGGGACCCGATGCCGGGACGGAGCCGGCAAGGGAAGAGCAGCCGGAGCCCGAGTCTCCTGCAGAAGCCCTCGAGGCCGCCGAAGCCGGCAGGAGCGAAGAACCCGGTCAGGAGAGTACCGTAGCGGATGCAGTTGTTCCAGTGAGTCAGGCTGAAAGTGAGGCTGAGGAGAGTGCCGTAACCGAAGCGAGTGTCGCAGGTCCCGCCGAGGAAAAGACGGCCGGGCCGGAGAAGAGGGACGAGGGCGGAAAGGCGGAGGCACAGCCCGCCGGAGGAAGTTCTGACAATACGGGATTCAAGGTGGTCGGGAAGATTGACCTCAGCCAGTTCGAGCATAAGCCCGCGAAGAAGAGGGGGCGTATCAGCAAGGGCACCCAGAAGGTCGATGTGACCAAGGCGGGAGCCGGGATAGACAAGAACAACCACAAGAAGGACAACAACAACCAGCAGCGCCAGTCGGGAAAGAACCGCGACCGCAACAAGTCGCGCTTCAAGCCCGCCATGACCGAGGCGCAGCAGGAGGAACTGCAGAAGGAAATACAGAAGCAGGTAAAGGAGACCTACGCGAGGATGAACGAGGGCAAGAAGAACAACTTCGGAGCCAAGTACCGCAAGGAAAAGCGCGAAGCCGCCGCCCAGCGTTCGCAGGAGGAGATGGCGGAAGCCGCTGCCGAGAAGAGGATACTCAAGGTAACGGAGTTCGTGACTGTCAACGACCTCGCCACGCTTATGGACAATATGCCCGTGGTCAAGGTCATTGGCGCGTGCATGAGCCTCGGACTCATGGTATCCATCAACCAGAGGCTGGACGCCGAGACCCTCGTCCTCGTGGCGGAGGAGTTCGGCTACAAGGTTGAGTTCGTGACAGCAGACATTTCCGAGGAAATCAGCAGCACCAAGCACGTCGACAAGCCGGAGGACCTCAAGCCCAGGCCGCCTATCATTACCGTCATGGGCCATGTGGACCACGGCAAGACCTCCCTGCTCGACTACATACGCAAGTCCAACGTGATTGCAGGTGAGGCCGGAGGAATAACCCAGCACATAGGCGCGTACAACGTGACCCTCGAGAACGGAAGGCAGATAACTTTCCTCGACACTCCGGGCCACGAGGCTTTCACCGCCATGCGTGCCCGCGGAGCCCAGCTGACCGACCTCGCAATCATCATCATAGCGGCCGATGACTCGGTGATGCCCCAGACCGTGGAGGCCATCAACCACGCTCAGGCCGCCGGAGTGCCCATGGTGTTTGCTATCAACAAGATAGACAAGGCGGGAGCAAATCCCGACACCATACGCCGCGAGCTGGCGGAGATGAATATACTCGTGGAGGACTGGGGAGGAAAGTACCAGTGCCAGGAGATTTCCGCGAAGCAGGGTATCAACGTGGACAAGCTCCTGGAGAAAGTCCTGTTGGAGACCGACCTGCTCGAACTCAAGGCCAATCCCGACAAGCCCGCGGCGGGTGCAGTCATAGAGTCTTCGCTCGACAAGGGCCGCGGCTATCTCGCGACCGTACTCGTGCAGGAGGGGACCCTGCGTCCCGCGGACATAGTCCTCTGCGGCAGCCACTACGGCAGGGTGAAGTCCATGTTCAACGAGCGCGGCCAGAAGATTACCGAGGCCGGACCTTCCACCCCCGTGTCAGTGCTCGGACTTAACGGAGCGCCTCCAGCAGGTGAAAAGTTCAATGTCCTTCCTGACGAACGCGAGGCCAAGAGCATAGCGGCAAGGCGGGAGCAGCTGCTGAGAATCCAGGGCATCAAGACCCAGAAGCACATGACCCTCGAAGAGATAGGCCGCCGAATCGCAATAGGCAACTTCAAGGAGCTGAATATCATAGTGAAGGGTGATGTGGACGGTTCCGTTGAGGCCCTCTCCGACTCCCTGATCAAGCTCTCTACCGAGGAGGTGAAGGTAAACGTCATACACAAGGCTGTCGGAGGTATTTCCGAGTCCGACGTGTTGCTGGCCGAGGCTTCGGATGCGGTAATCGTGGGCTTCCAGGTGCGTCCTACGGTTGAGGCCCGCAAGGTGGCCGAGCGCGAGGGCATAGAGATAAGGCTCTACTCCGTCATATATGACTGTATCGACGAGGTCAGGGACGGTATCGAAGGTATGCTCGAACCCGAGAAGAAGGAAGAGGTCATTGCCCTGGCCGAAGTCAAGCAGACCTTCCGTATCAGCAAGGTGGGCACGATTGCCGGATGTCTCGTAAGGGACGGCAAGATGGTGCAGAAGTCGAAAGTCCGGCTGATACGCGACGGTATCGTGGTCTACACCGGCGAGCTGGCTTCGCTGCAGACAGGCAAGGATGCCGTCAAGGAGGTAATCGCCGGCAAGGAATGCGGAATGAGTATAGCCGGCTACAATGACATCAAGGAAGGTGACCTCATAGAGGCGTTCCAGATTGTGGAAATCAAGAGGACCCTGTAAGGTACCCTGAATAAAGGAGAGACAGTCCGTACGGAGGCACTTGGCTGCCTGGCGTGCGGACTGCTTCCGTTTCTGTATACGGCAAAATACCAATAAATTGTGATTGTCCGCAGAGCTTATTAGCACTACCTTTGGGGTTGGATTTGATTGAACGATGCGGGCTGGAGGAGCATTCAGCCTGAATTGAATATGGACATACGATGAACAGGAAAAACTTTTTTTTGGCGGCAATTGCCATTGCTTTTATGACCTTCAGCCAGTCGGCTCTGGCTCAGGACAGCCCGGATGCCGTGACCGGGGCCACGACTTCAGAACAGAAGAACAGCACTGAAGAACGCAAGGGACTCGTAGACAGGCTTACTATAGGAGGCTATGGCGAGGCTGTGATGACCTACAACATGTACAGCGACAATTTCG
>CAZMTY010000005.1:52840-59655 GCA_964569595.1 uncultured Muribaculaceae bacterium | reverse complement strand
AGTTTCGGGCTCTACGGAACTTACCTGGATAAGGGACTTCGTCACGCTGATTACCTGGACGTCAACGAGCTCGACTACACCGTTATAGGTGGTCTTGGGGCCCTCGACGGTCACCACGTCTCCTACCTCGATGTCGAATGAATCCCAATCGTAGGAACCTGAAGAGGTTACGGTTCCGTAGATATACAGCGTACCGGTGTCGTCAGTGAGATACCAGTTGCCATAGGTCGTATTGGAGATAGAGGTGCAGGTACCGGTCACGCGGAAGGTCTTTCCGTCATTTCCGTCAATGACTTCCTGAACGGTTGCAATCTGAGTTTCGGCAATGCCCTGCAGAACCATGATATAATGGGTCCTTACGCCGGAAGTGACAGCCACTTCCGTTGAGTTTGCGCTGGAAGACGCCTCGGCAGAGAAGTAAACCGTGGTAGTCCCGGCACTTCCGCTGGTGGGGCTTATAGTGAGCCACTCGGGAAGATCTGTAACATCAATGGTCCATGAGTCGGCGGCTACAATCTCTACTTCTACGGAGCCGCCCTCAACGGGAATGGCCACATAGGAGGGAGATACCTGGAGTTCATCCCAAGCGCTGTGTGTCTGCTCCTGGGTACATCCGGCAAGGAATACCACCGAAGCGATGACACCAGTTATGTATTTCAAGTATTTCATAAATTGATTCGGCTGATTAGTTGAACATGTACTTGATTCCTATAGAGGCATACCAGCACTGCGCCAAAGCGTGGTAAGAGACGAAGGTCTGGGTGTTGCCGTCAATGGCGGAAGGAGTTGAGAATACTGCATATCCATCAGCATCATAGCCATCATAGGTCAGAATACGGGCATCTGAACCGATTTCAGGGTTGATGTACTTGCTGACTCCCCATGAGGAGTTGAAGAGGTTCAGGACGTTCTTGATATCCACGCTGAGCTGCAGGGTGTTGGTGGTCTGGCCTATCCTCACCTTGAAATCGTGCTTGTAGGTCAGGTCAATCCTGTGAACCCAGGGAGAGTAAAGGCTGTAGGCCTCGGCATATTCGCCCTGGTGCTTGCTGAGGTAACGGCTGTTGTGTACGTATGCCATGAAGCGGTCCCTGTCGTCTTCGCTGGCGAACCTGAACTCGTTGTTGGCAACCTCCTCGTCGGTAGGGATGTAGATTACATCGTAGTTGTATCCGTCACCGTTCATGTCGTTGGTGGTCATGTAGGTGTAGTTGTAACCGCCCCTCCATGCCTCGTAGATGATGCCGTAGTGGTTTCCGCCCTTGTCGCTGTAGCTTGCGGAAGCAACCACACGGTCAGGGGTCACGTACTGCGAATTGTGCAGACGGATATTGTTAGGTCCCTCGTAGGTAGGAACATAGGTGAAGGCAGACTCGGCAGCAGAGCCGGGCAGACCGGTGAGTTCCTTGCTCACGGTGTGGGTGTAGGCCGCCATGAGGTCGAGACCCGGAGCGGGAGTCATGTTGAGGCTTACGCTTCCTGAATATCCGTAACCGCGGTTGGTGTTCTCAAGCACGAAGGCAGCGGTTCCGGTGCGGAAGGTACTGGGATAGATAGGACGGCTGTCGGCACCGTTGAGTCTCGCGAAACCGCTCACCGGCATCACGCTCCAGTCGGAAATCGTAACTCCGTTGATGGTCTTGTTGTAGATTCCCTCGACGGAAGCCGAGAAGGGGAAGGAAGTCGGGAACTTGTAATCGAATGCAAGTGAGGTCTTCCACACCTGAGGCATCTTGAAGTTCGGATCTACTGCAGAAATGGTAGAAGGCACGGTTCCGTCCTCGGGAGTAATCGTCATGGGGAAACCGAGATCTTCCAACTTGTCGAGCAGGGCCTGGATGGTAGCCTTTCCGTTCTCATCGGTCACGAGACCGCCGCTGAACACGTTCATGCCCTCAGCGATTCCCATGGATGCGAGCGTAGAGGCGTTAATCTGGGCCTGATACTGAATCATACCGCTGTTGGTAGGCATGTTGGTGAAGAACACCAGGGGCAGACGGCCTGAGAAGAGACCGGTACCTCCGCGCATTGTCAGCCTGTTGTCGCCGGTAAGGTCATAGTTGAATCCTACACGGGGAGAGAAGGTAAGGTTCGAGTCGGGCCACCTTCCGGTGTCGATATTGCGTACATTTCCGTCAGCATCGTAGTAGTCGATTGCAAGAATGGCCGCATTGGTCATGAGGTCGCTGTTGTCGAAGAACAGTCCGTCGATACGCAGACCGGCGGTCAGTTTGAACCTCTCGTTAGCCTGCCACTCGTCCTGGGCATAAATACCTGCCTTGTAGAACTGTACGCGGGCCGCAGGGTTGGTCTCGCCGCCATAACCGTAGGTAAGGTTCACGATTTCAGGAGCCGCACCGTTCAGGAAGTCAGAGAGACTGCTGTAACGATAGTAACCCGTACCGTTACGCATGTATGCATTGTCGGCCAGCTGATACTCGAAACTGAGACCTCCGGTAATCTTGTGCTTTCCTACGTAATAGGTAAGGTCGTCCTTTACGCTGAAGTGGGTGTTGTGTACGGCGTTGTTCCATGTGAAGAGCTCGTATCCGAGAGCCATGTAGTTGCCCTGGGTTCCGGCGACTCCGTCAAGAATGTCAATGAAGGGGAACTCTTCGGAGTTTGAACCGCGGGTGTCGTCAAGCTTGGAGTAGGTCACGAGGAACTGGTTGGAGAGGTTGTCCGTGAGACGGCTGTTGAGGTCGAAGGACAGGGTGCTCACCAGGTTCCTGAGAGAGTACATGGAATTGGCGAAGGACATGGAGTACTGCGACATACGGCTGTATGAAGAGCGGGTACCGCCGTCCATTGAAGTGCTGTTGGGCGAGTTCCATGCGTTGTTCAGGGTGTAGTTGTAGCGTACCGCGAGATGATGCTTGTCGCTGATGTTCCAGTCGATACGCGCAAGGAGCTTGAGGTTGGACTCGTTGGCGGGGAAATCCGTCCATGAACCGGTGTCGTAGCCGTATCTCTCCTTCACATAGTTGGACACGGTCTCGAGGTCGGACAGGGTCGTACGTGAAATATAGTTGTTGGCATCAGCAACTCCGTCTTCAGAGCCTCTCCAGCGGTTGACTACCGTCGGGGTGAAGGCGTACTCCGCATTTACGAAGAAGAAGAGCTTGTTCTTGACGATGGGTCCGCCGAGGGTGAAACCGTAGATGGTGTTGCGGTCGGTCTCGCGGGCTCCTGAAATCTCCTCTCCGTTGACAGCGCTACCGCGCATGTTCTCGTTGCGGTGATACACGTAGGCGGTTCCCTTGAACGTGTTGGTACCGGACTTGGTGACGGCGTTGACACCACCGCCGATGAAGTTGGTCTGACGCACGTCGTAGGGAGATATTACCACCTGCATTTCCTCGATGGCATCTATGGAGATAGGGTTGCCGCCACCGGGCAGGTCATCGCTGAGTCCGAAGTTGTTGTTGAAGTTCGCACCGTCCACCGTGAAGTTTCCGAGACGGCCGTCAGAACCTGCGAAGCTCATTCCGTTTCCTCCGTAGGGAGAAAGCCTGGTAATATCGGTAATGCTACGGCTTACAGTAGGCATGCTGAGCATCTGCTCGTTGCTTATGTTGGTTGCCGCACCTGTCTTCTCAGCCGAGAACTTCGACGCAGCCGCAGAGACTATTATAGCCTCCGAAAGCATTTCATTGTCTGTCTGAAGTTCTGCCACGAGGGAATAAGAGTCAGCGAGCTGGAGCGTAAGGTCCGTGTAGGTCACGGTACGATAGCCAAGACAGCTCACCTCTACAGAATACGGACCACCGGTACGCATACCGTTGATTGCATAACGTCCTTCGTTGTTGGCAACCGCGTAGTACGTGGTACCTGAAGGAGTGTGCACGGCAACTACCGTCGCTCCCGGGATTGCTTCTCCTGCCTCGTCGGTAATTATACCGTTAAGAGCGGAGGTTGTTACCTGGGCCGATGCCGAGATAACAAAAAGCATTGCCGAAAATGACAGCAAAACGCTTTTAATAGATTGTTTCATAAATTATGGAATAAGAAAATAGGTTGGATACAGATATTCATTAACAGATACCCTCAAAATTAAACCATTCGAGATTTCTTGCGGGTTACATGATGCAACCCTGTGTCCACATACGCATATCGTACATATCTTATGTCAAATACTTCTTCCAACAGTGGGGCAAATATACGGTTATAAAAGTTCTTGCGCAAATGCCGTCTGTTAACTTTTGATTAATTTGTAGTATATTTGCCGCCAATATTGACCACGAGGACAGATTTGTATGCTTGCAACCTCGTCAAAAAATGCTAAAAAATATGAATTATCTCTTCACATCGGAGTCAGTCTCCGAAGGGCACCCCGACAAGGTTGCCGACCAGATTTCAGACGCGGTACTCGATGAATTTCTACGCCAGGACCCCGAGGCGAAGGTGGCTTGCGAGACTTTCTGCACGGCCGGACTCGTAGTCGTGGGAGGGGAGGTGCTCAGCCGCCATGCCTACGTCGACATAGACGCCACGGCACGCGGAGTCATCAACCGCATAGGTTACAACAAGGCCGAGTACGGCTTCGACGCTGCTTCGTGCGGCATAATTTCCACCATACGCGAGCAGAGCCCCGACATTAACAGGGGCGTGGTCAGGGAGAATCCCATGGAACAGGGAGCCGGCGACCAGGGAATGATGTTCGGCTACGCCAGCATAGACGGCGACGAATACATGCCTCTGGCCCTCTCGCTTTCACACAAGCTGCTCCGCGTCCTCGCTGACATACGCCACAACGAAAGCGGGCTCATGCCCTATCTCAGGCCGGACGCCAAGGCCCAGGTCACGGTGGAATTTTCCGCCAAACACCAGCCGGAGCGCATCCATACCATAGTGCTCAGCACCCAGCATGACGAATTCGACAGCGACGGGCGCATGCACGCCAGGATAGAGAAGGACGTCAGGGAAATCGTCATTCCCCTGCTCATAGCCTCCCTGCCCGAAAGGACGGCCAGGCTCTTCGACGACAAGTTCATCCTGCACGTGAACCCTACCGGAAAGTTCGTGATAGGCGGACCTGCCGGTGACACGGGACTTACCGGACGGAAAATCATAGTGGACACCTACGGCGGACGCGGGGCCCACGGCGGCGGAGCCTTCTCCGGCAAGGATCCCTCCAAAGTCGACAGGTCGGCGGCCTACGCGGCGAGGCACATTGCCAAGAACATCGTGGCGGCGGGTATAGCCAAGGAATGTCTGGTGCAGGTGGCCTACGCAATAGGCGTGGCCAGGCCGGTAAGCGTCTTCGTGAACACCTACGGCAGCGCCCTGGCCAACGGACTCAAGGGCGAGCAGGCTGACGCATGGATAGCTTCGCGCATCACCTCGCTTTTCGACCTTCGCCCCGCCGCCATAATCGAAAGATTCGGCCTGAAAAACCCCATCTACGAGCCCTGCGCAGCCTACGGCCACATGGGACGCACGCCTTACGTGCAGGACGGCATGCAGTTCTTCGCATGGGAGCTGCTCGACTCCGTGGAAATGCTGCGTGAGGAACTCCGGGCGGTATAATTTCTATCTTAGTGCGACATTATGGCTAAGGAAAAGCAGAAAAGAGTCCAGATCAACAACAAGCGGGCATCGTTCGAGTACGAATTTCTCGAACAGTACGATGCCGGCATAGTGCTCGTGGGGACGGAAATCAAGTCCCTGCGCGCGGGGAGGGCGTCTCTCCAGGATGCCTATTGCTACTTTTCCGGAGGCGAGCTCTATCTGAGGGGCCTGAACATAGCCACGTATTTCTGGGCCTCGGCCTGGAGCAGCCATGAGCCCATGCGGGACAGGAAACTCCTTCTGACGCGGCGCGAGCTCAGGCATCTCTCCCAGGCTGTCAAGACCAAGGGCCTGACCATAGTGGCCACGCGCGTGTATATCGCCGCCAACGGCTATGCCAAGGTCCACATCGCCCTTGCGAAGGGCAAGAAGGAATACGACAAGCGGGCCAGCATCAAGGAGAAGGACATGAGGCGCGAAATGGAACGCGACTGAGATGCCGGCAAGGAAGTCCATACCCGCAGCCCTGCCCTCTCCCGAACATATCGATTCAGGAGAACTGCGCCGCGCCTACAATGACGGAAACATAGACCTCGTCACCGTTCTCGGCCCCACAGCCTCCGGGAAGACGCGCTATGCCGTATCCCTCGCCCGGGCCTTGGGAGCCGCCGAGATAATTTCGGCCGATTCGCGCCAGGTCTACAGGGGCATGGACATAGGTACGGGCAAGGACCTCGCCGAGTACGGCGAAGTGCCCTGCCACCTGATAGACATTCTGCCGGCCGGGGGGCATTACAATGTCTACGAATTCCAGAAGGACTTTATCCGGGCATACGCCGACATACGCCGCCGGGGCGCCCTGCCCATACTCTGTGGCGGTACCGGGATGTACATCAGTGCCGTGACCTGCGGCTACGATTTCACCAACAAGTTTGCCCTGAGCAGTGCCAGACCTGCGGTTTCCGCCGAGGGGCTGCCCTCCTCAACCTTCTTTATAGGGACCTTGGTCAGCCGTGAACTGCGCAACGCCAGGATAGACAGGCGTTTGGATGCAAGACTGAAGGAGGGGATGGTGGAGGAAGTACGCGGTCTGCTCGATTCGGGGGTGCCGGCACAGACCCTGATTTCCTACGGCTTGGAATATAAGTTCGTGACCCTCTATCTGCTGGGGCAGCTCGATTACGAAGAAATGCGCACGAAACTCGCCACGGCCATACATCAGTTCGCCAAAAGGCAGATGACCTGGTTCCGCGGGATGGAGCGCAGCGGGATAAAGATTCATTGGATTGAAGTATAAAACTGTC
>CAZMTY010000005.1:0-52740 GCA_964569595.1 uncultured Muribaculaceae bacterium | reverse complement strand
CGCGGGATGGAGCGCAGCGGGATAAAGATTCATTGGATTGAAGTATAAAACTGTCGCTTCGTGCTGCCGGCACTTGCTTCGAGGCTGAGTTGCGGCTTTCCGCAGACTGTCCGGCAGTCGCCGTGAAGCGGATAATTCCGGAGTCGCGGAACTATTCGGTTTTGAGTTTCTGGCGTCGGGTTTCCGCCGTGTCCCTGCCGAAAAGCTGCCTCGGCCCTTCCACGGAGCGCCAGTATGACGAATCGAAATCCTCTGGGTCGCGCGGCGGAAGAAAATCCCCCTCGTGGTCCATGCAGAAAGACAGGTATGTTATGGGATAGCCCTGCTCGAGAAAGATGTTCTCGTAGAAAGTCTTGACCTCCCTCACCTCCGGAGCGATGCCGTCTGCGGAAAGAATCCCGCCCGAGCCCTCCTTCCGCACTCCGTAAAGGTCGTCGCTCTCCGCCAGAATCCTGAGCCCGTTGACGCGGCAAACCGCCTTGGTGTATTCGTAGAGGAAGCGGGAATCTGTCTTCAGATTCACCGTCCCGCCTGCACGCAGGAAACTCCGGTAGCGCTCGAGGAACATGGGCGATGTGAGCCGGGAATTCTCGCTCCTGAACTGGGGGTCGGAAAAGGTCAGCCAGAGTTGCGACACCTCGCCCGGAGCGAAAAAGGCCGTAATGAACTCTATCCTCGTGCGCAGGAAGGCCACGTTGGACAATTTGTTCAGAGTCGCGTATTTCGCCCCTTTCCACAATCTCGCGCCCTTGATGTCGACGCCTATATAATTGGTTTCGGGATGTCTGAGGGCAAGGTCTATGGTATATTCCCCCTTGCCGCAGCCGAGTTCCAACACTATTCCGCTGTCGGGAGATGCCGCCGAAGACGGGAACATCACGGAGTTCCAGCGACCCTTGATTTCATGGTCACGAAGATTTGCGTAGCCGTCGGCGAGAAGTTCAGCCGATGAGGGTTGAAGCAGGCAGGAGAAAGTGGCGTTTTCCGCGAATTTCCTCAATTTATCGTGTCCCATGCCGAGTTTTTCCGTTGTTTGCTGTCTTTTTCTCACAGACCACGCCCATGCCGCATAAATCTCCCCCGACATACGAAGGGCGCACGCTGAGCTGCCACTTCCCCGGAACCGCCGGCACAAGGTCCTTGCGATAGAGTTCCTTCTCTCCCCGGGGACTCACAGTCCTCATATACACGCTTTCGGAGAAACGCTTCCCTTCCGGCGAAACCCACTGCACGGTCAGCGGCAGCGAATTGACGGTACCGTTAAGAGTCCTCGCACAGAACCACACGTCGTAGGCCGCGTCCGTGTCGTCAAGTTCAAGTTCAAAACTGTACACCCCGCCGACCGCCTTGCTGCTCTGCAGAAAGATTTCCGTGGATGCGGGCTCACTGCAGGCTGAGACCATAAGCAGCAGAAGTGCGAAAAGATATATGTTTCTACTTCCCGCCATTTTTGTGTCCCTGGGCTGTCTGTCCTTCACCCGGCTGGCGGCGCGGGCGGCCGCCCTTGCGATTATGGGCCTTCTTCTTGCGCGACGGCGCGTCGAAACGGCTGATGCTGTCGTCGCCGACCGCGGATATGAACTCCTGTTCATGGTGCGTGGTCCCGGTCTTGAGCGAAGCCGGCTTTTTCCCCTTTTCGTTCATTTCCACGATTTTCTTGACTTCATCGACGCTCAGCGGGTAAAGATGCGTGTCGGAGGATTTCTCGTAGGAGAAATACATGGTCAGCTTGAGCGTGTCGGTTTTGCGCAGAAATGCAGGGCCGTCTTCGAACTCCAGGGGTCCGCTGAGTTTGGGTATCTTGGAAAGGGCGTCAAGATACGCCGGAACCTCGTAATTCAGGCAGCATTTGAGCTTCCCGCACTGCCCCGCGAGTTTGAGGGGATTCAGCGAGAGGTCCTGACAGCGGGCCGCCGCCGTGGAAATGCTCTGGAAGGAGGATATGTAGTTGGAGCAGCAGAGTTCGCGTCCGCAGACTCCTATACCGCCTATGAGACCGGCCTCCTGCCTTGCGCCTATCTGCTTCATCTCTATCCTTATGCGGAACTCCTCGGCGTAGGCCTTGATTAACTGGCGGAAATCCACCCTGCCGTCGGCAATGTAATAGAATATGGCCTTGGAGCCGTCGCCCTGGTATTCCACGTCACCGATTTTCATTTCCAAGCCCATGATTGCGGCAATACGGCGGGCGCGTATCATCGTATCCTGCTCCTTGGCTATGGCATCCTGCCACCTCTCTATGTCGCTCTGCCGCGCCCTGCGGTAGATTTTTTTCAGGACTGCCGTCTCTATGTCCACACCCTTGCACCTCATCTGGCGGCCTACAGCAGGCCCTTCGAGGGTGACGATGCCGAGGTCAAGTCCTATGGCGGCCTCAACCATAACGAGGTCGCCTATGTGGATATTCTGTGCGGAGTCATTGATATAGAAGCCCTTGCGGGTATTCTTGAAACGAACTTCAAAAATATTGGAAAAACTGCCGTCGTGGGCGTACCTCAGCCAGTCGCGCGAACTTAGCTTGCAGCATCCCGGGCGGTAGGAGCAGACGGTCTCGCCCGCAGGTTCGGTTTTAGTCACCGCGCAGCCGCGGAAACAATTGTATTCTGTCGATTCTTTACTCATATAAGTATATACAGCCTGTCGGCCATGTCTGTCAGCAGCAGCTTCAGGTTGACGTTGCGGTCGGTCAGCGTCACCGCCCTGTCCAAGACCCCGACAGCCTTCTCCGGGAAAGTTTCGGGAAGGTCGGACGCATAACGGGACAGCCTTTCGGGTACACGTGAACCCAGCCCGTGCTGAGCCAGGAAAATAAGCCTGATGTTGTCCGCCGCATATTTCAGGAAAGCCTTTACGCCTTCACGGGAGTCAATTGCGGCTATCTTTTCCCCCGATTCTATGCAAGATAGCAAATCTCTCGAAACGAGTGAGTCCAAAAGTTCAAAAAAAAGTTCCGACTCCTCCGGTTCGCTGTTGTCTGTCTCCGCAGACGAAGGTCTTACCCTCAGCCTCAGGCAGCGTGACGCCACGGTTTGCAGCATTTTTTCGGGCTTGTGGGCAATCAGCAGGAAGAGAGTCTGTCCGGGCGGCTCCTCTATGATTTTCAGGAGTTTGTTGGCCGCCTCCGCGTTCATCTTCTCGGGAAGGTATATTATCACGGAACGATAGCCTCCCTGCAGGGCCGTCAGTGAAAGCTCGCTCAGGAGCTGCTTGGAATCCGCAACGGTAATCATCGTATTCTTGCCGTCGAGTTTGAGTGCGGCGTTGAGCTCCGCTTCCCGGAAATCCGGCCTGGTCAGGGCGAGAGCACAGAATTCCTGAATCAGTTGGGACGAGGGCCGTGCGGCAGACGCGGGGAAGACGAAATGAAGGTCGGCGTGTATCAGTTTCGATATTCTGTTGCATTCCGGGCAGACGCCGCAACTGTCGCCATTGCTCTGGCCGGCAGTCTCAAAGAGGCCCGTGTCCGCTTCCGCGGAGAGAGAGCTGCGACGGGTCTTGCAGTACAGATACTGCAGGAAGGCCATGCACAGAGGGAAGGCCCCGCCGCCGTCCTCCTCGTGGAAGAGTATGGCGTGGGGAATCTTGCCGGAATCCACCATTCCGACAAGGGCCCTTTTCAAATTTTCGTTACCCTGTATCTGTTCGAACTTCATTGCTGACTTCGCTTGGGCGATTTGATATTGTTTACACGATTCGTCTTGCTGCCAAAGACCTGTCCCGACCCTCTCAAACGGCCTGCTCCTGAAAACCGGACCCGGCCAAGCCAATCAAGTCTGTCTGAGGCGGTTGAATTCGGCAATTTCAGCAAGATATTCCTTGGCGCGGGAATCGGGGAAGGCCTTCAGGGCTTCCTTGGCCGAAACTATGTACCCGTCCAGACAGGCTGTGGCAGCCTCTATTCCCCCATTCTCTTTCACGAAAGCGTGGATGAGCCCGCAATACTCCGGATGGACATCCACCTCCTTCATCATGGAACGTATCTCCCCCTCGCGGCCGGAGCCCTTCATCGCTTCGAGCAGCGGCAGGGTTATCTTCTTCTCCTTGACATCATTGCCCACGGGCTTTCCCAAAGCATCCGTCCCGGCATAATCGAGTATATCGTCCTTTATCTGGAAGGCCATGCCGAAATTCCGGCTGAAGCGCCTTGCCGCCTCGAGATATTCGGGCGTGGCACCCGCCGAAACGGCTCCCGTCTCTCCTGCCGTTTCGAAAAGCGAGGCCGTCTTGTCATGGATGATACGCAGATAATCCTCCTCGGTAGTATCGGCTTCCGATGCCTTTTCCATCTGGAGCATTTCCCCTTCCGAGAGGTCGGTCAGAGTTCTCGCAAACGATGATATCGCCTTTTCATTCCGCTGGGCACCCATTATCAGGTCTACCGTCCTCGCAAGCCAGAAGTCCCCAACCAGCACGGCAGCCGAAGGCCCGAGCATGGCGGCGACGGTGGGACGGCCCCGTCTCCTGGCACTGTGATCGGCCACGTCGTCATGCAGCAGGGTGGCATTGTGCAGGAGCTCGCAGGCAGCGGCGAAACGCAGGCTGTCCGTAGTCGGTTTCCCCGCAGCACGGGCAAGGAGCAGGGAAATCATGGGGCGCAACATCTTGCCCGAAGTCTCGAGCAGATTGTCATTGGTTTCCTGCAGCAGACTCACATCGCTTTTCAGGCTCGACCTCAGAAAATCTGTCATGCCCGTCCAGTCTCTGCCGAGATATTCAAGTATTTCTTCTCTGTTCACTACTGTGCTATATAGGTCAGGTTCAGTACTTTGACTCCTGCTTTACAAGCGGAGAAACAAGCCGCACGGACTTTTCCATGCAGCTTGTTTATTTTATGCGTCGGGAATGTCGGAGTCCTTAGAAGAACACCACTGCAGAAACTGCAATTCCGCTACACTTGGAACTTGTCACCTCTCTGGCAATACTTCCCAGATTGATGTCTTCGTAGAGGTCGCTGAGATTCCAGAAATACTTGATTGAAACCTGCAGGCGGCTGAGCAATTCCACACCGGCACCGAAGCCGATTCCGTACTCGAACCTGTCATCAACCACATCCCATTTGTTCTCCAATTCAATCGCCCCGTCCAGGCCCTTGACATTGTTGTAGACGGCATAACCTATGAAAGGCTCGGCAAATCCGTAGACTCTTGCAAGACTTCCTATTCCGAATCCCACCTGTACCTGAACCGGAATTTCAAGGAAACCTGTTTTGAAACTGCCTGCATCATAGCCGACAACATCCAGCTTGGTTCCCTTGACATTGTAGATGAGTGCGGGCTGCAGGGCAATCAGGTTGCCAAGACCCAGATTATATGTTACTCCGACATGGAACTGGTTGAGGTTCTTCATACTTACAAGATCACCGTATGCGCCGGAGAGACTTGTAGAAGAAGAGGTCAGACCCGCCGTTACTCCAATTTGAGCATGCGCAGAAGAAGCGACAAGGAGCGCCGCGATTATAACAACAAGTTTTTTCATCGTCTCGAGTTTTATAAGAGTTTATCAATTCTGGATGTTATTTCCTGCTTGGGAACCGGTCCTACGGTCCTGTCCTCGACCTTGCCGTTTTTGAAGAAGAGCAGGGTGGGGATACTGCGGACGCCGTACTCTGCAGAGATGCGCGGAGCATCGTCTACGTTGCATTTGGCAATCACGGCACGGCCTTCATATTCCCGGGCCACCTCTTCCACTACGGGTGCGAGAGCCCTGCACGGTCCGCACCAGACAGCCCAGAAATCAATCACGACGGGCACTTGCGAAGCGAGAATCTCCGCAATATTTGAGTCATTGACTATCTTTTCCATATATCAAGATTTTAAAATGAATATCCGTCGGCATCTGCTGCTGCCGACGGATACAAAATTAGAAAAAATATCAGTAGTAGCAATCTATAGTCCACACGAATGCCCTGAGGCCCAGGTCGGGAGCAGCTTCATCCCTCTCCTTGAGATTCCTCAGTATGGGCTCCACCCTCTCTTCGGGCATCACCGCAAGCACTCCATGGTTGAGTTCCGGCCACGCATGTGAACCGAGTCGGGGCTGGCCGTTGAAATGGCCCCTTCCCTCGATGTCCTGCCAACGGGTAAAACCGCGCTGGCCGCAAGAGGTGAGAACCTCTACTATCTCTTCGTGGTATGCCTGATTATAGGCTATGAACATTGCTTTCATTTCTTATTCTTCCTCTTTTCCATACTATATGACAGAGAACAGTACAGTGTAGGTATCAGCACGAGGGTAATCAAAGTGGATATTGACAGACCCCAGCAAACCGTGATACCGAGCGGCCTCCACATTTCGGCACCTTCTCCCTGGCTGACTGCCAGAGGAACCATACCGAGCACCGTGGTAAGCGTAGTCATAAGGATAGGACGCAGACGGCTCCGTGCAGCTGTGGTAGATGCATTGCGTATGCTCATTCCCCTTTCCCTACAGAGTATAGTGTAGTCAATCAGCACGATACCGTTCTTCACAACTATACCTATCAACATTATTATACCTATGAGTCCCATTACTCCGAGCGCCTGTCCTGCAACCTCAAGGCCGAGGAATACTCCGACAAGGGCGAAAGGCACGGAGAACATTATCACGAACGGGCTCATCAGGGCCTCGAACTGTGACGCCATCACCATGTACACGAGGATAATCATCAGCACTATCAATATGAGGAGGTCACCGAACATATCCTGCTGGTCCTCATAGTCTCCGGCGATGACAACCGAGAGCTCCGTAGGAATCTGGGTGCTGTTGATTGCTTCCTGAGCCGCCGCTACGGCCTCACTGAGGGCGACTCCGTTGGCCACGATACCGCTGACGGTAACGAGACGCTCCCTGTCCTTTCTCTCGATGGTAGGAGGCACGAGGGTCTCCACTACGGTACCGAGGTCCTTCATCCTTACCTGCTGGCCATAACCGTTGGTGACGACTATGTTCTCGATGTCCTCGATACTGGTACGGAACTCGGGCGCATAACGTACCCTGATATCGTACTCCTCACCTTCCTCACGGTAGTAGGAACCTACAGAGCCGTTCATCGCGGCACTGAATACCGCACCGGCAGTGGATGAGTTCAGACCGTTGAGTGCGAGTTTGGTACGGTCGAAGTCCAGCTGGAGCTCCGGAGTATACTCGTCACGGCTGAGAGTAACCTGGGTGTACGTGGGGCTCTCGAGCATCTTCTCCTGAAGAATGGCGGCTATGCGGTCCGTCTCATCGAAACTGTAACCGTAGACTTCCACTTCAACCGTAGAGGCTCCGCCGACTCCGCCGCCACCTTCCGAAACGATAGTCCTTCGTATCTCGGGATATTGGGCGGCAATATTTCTGACTACGTCCGCAAGCTCCGCGGAAGTACGCTCACGGTCGCCGCTTGAGCCTATGTTGATAGTCATGGAAATCAACTGCGTACCGTTGTCCTGCATACTTGCGAAGGTATTGTCCGTGTCGGCCTGTCCGAAGGTGTAGTTGATTATACGGGCCTCGGGAACCTCGTTCTTGACTTGCAAATAGATACGCTCCGCAAATTCACGGGTTACGTCCTGTGCAGTACCCATAGGCAACTCTATGGTAACCGAGATACGGTCTGAGTCCTGGTGGGGGAAGTACTCGGTAGTGAGTCTCGGGACGAGGATAACCATAGCCACGACGAATACCGCCGCAAAGGTGAAGATGACAGTCTTCCTGCGCTTGGTAGACCAATGGATGACATGGGCATATCCCCTTGAAATCCAGTTGATGAAACGATTGATAGGCTCGAATATCATATTGTAGGCCTTGCCGTGCTTCACGTCAGCCTTGAGCCAGCGGGAACAGAGCATGGGCACAAAGGTAAGGGCGGCTGCGGTAGACACCAACATGATGATGCTGACTATCCATCCGAGCTGGCGGAACATGATACCGGCCATACCCTGAATCATGGTAAGAGGCAGGAACACGCAGAACATCGTAAGCGTGGAAGCGATTACGGAGATACCCACCTCGGAAGTTCCGTGTACGGCCGCTTCCGTCGGTTTCTCGCCCCTCGCCAGATGGGTCGATATGTTCTCGAGCACCACAATGGCGTCGTCCACGACCATACCTATGGCTATTGACAGCGCGGACATCGAAATGATGTTCAAGGTATTGCCCGTCGCGAAGAGATACATCAGCGATGCGAGCAGCGCCATAGGAATCGAGAGGATGATGATTACCGTCGACCTCCAGTTGCCGAGGAAGATGAACACCACCAGGGTTACTACGATGAAGGTGATGATTATGGTCTCGATCAGGGTGTTGATGGCATCGATAATCTCGGTAGAACCGTCATAGACGGTGGTTATCTCAATATCGGAAGGCAGGGTCGGCTCAATCTGCGCGAGTCTCTCCTTCACTCCGTTGATTACGTTCACGGTGTTGGCACCGCTCTGTTTCTGGATGATTATTCTGGCGGAACGCAAGCCGTTGGTATAGGACTCCTGCTCGCGCTCCTCGGAACCGTCGACTACGGTGGCTACATCCTTGAGGTAAACTGCCTTGC
Organism: uncultured Muribaculaceae bacterium; assembly: GCA_964569595.1. GTDB lineage: Bacteria > Bacteroidota > Bacteroidia > Bacteroidales > UBA932 > Cryptobacteroides. The sequence goes on along the minus strand of CAZMTY010000005.1, from coordinate 44,231 downwards.
CGTCATAGGTGCCGACAACGATGTCGAGCATCTCGGAAGGGTCGTCAAACTCCTTCTCCACACGCAGGGTATATGTTTCCGAACCTATGTCGATGTTTCCTGAAGGGATATTGGTGTTTTCGGCGGCAATTACCGAAGAAATTCCGGATATGGTAAGTCCGTATGCCTCAAGTCTCGTGGGATCGCAGAAGACCTGAATCTCCCTCGTAGGCGCACCGGATACCGATACTGTACCTACGCCGTTCACACGTGCGAGGGGAGTCGTGACCTTGTCGTCAAGAATCTTCTCGAGTCCGGCAAGGCTGACGTCAGCCGTAGCCGAAAGCATCATGACAGGCATGTCGTCGGCGCTGAACTTGAAGATTACAGGGACGGAAGCTCCGTCAGGCAGGCTGGAATTGACCATGTCCAACTTGTCCCGGACGTTATTGGTCGCCTCCTCTATATCTACCCCGTATTCAAATTCAAGGGTTAGCAGTGAGATATTCTCCTTTGACTGAGATGTAAGGCTCTTGAGATCCTCGACACCGTTGAGGCTATTCTCAAGCAGTTTGGTGAGGTTTGTCTCTATATCCTCGGCGTTTGCTCCGGAATACGAAGACATCACCATTATGACGTTTGAGTCAAATTCCGGGAACTGGGCAATCGAGATCTGGGTCAGGGAGAAAAGTCCCAATATAGCTAAAGCTACGTAGATCAGGCTTGTCGTAACCGGCTTTGTGACCGCTGTACGAATTATACTCATTATTCTACCTCCACTTTATCTATCCTACCACTTCCACCTTGTCGCCTGCGTTCAGGCTGGAATTTCCGGTAACGATTACGGTTTCACCCTCTTCGAGACCTGACAGGATCTCATAATTTCCGTCGAAGTGTATTCCGAGGGTTACGATGCGGGCCTCAACGGTATTGTCGTCATTGAGAACGAAGACAGTACGCACGCCGGAGCCCTGCTGTTTCAGTACGGCGGTATCAGGAAGGACGATATTGTCGGCCACTCCGAAATGCAGGGTAACACGGGCATACATGCCGGGGCGCAGGGCCCTGTCGGTATTCGGGACATGAACCTCTACGCTGAAAGTATGAGAGGTCGCGTCGATTACAGGGTAAATCCTTACAACTGAACCCTCGAAGGTCCTTCCGGGAAGCGCATCCACGGTAAGGGTAACCCTGTCGCCCTTGTCGACATTGGTGTAGTCAGTCTCGGACACGGGCACGAGGAGTTTCACGGGAGTAATCTGCTGGAGGGTATAGATAGGGGACGAAGTAAGATACATATCGCCCACGTCGTAGTTTCTTGCGGTAATCACTCCGCTGACGGGAGCCGTGAGAACAGTGTTCTCGAGCAGGTTGTCATAGGTGCTCTTGGACACGTTGTAGCTGAGTTCCGCGGTATCGTAGTCGGACTGTGAAACTCCGCCCTCGGCATAGAGTGCGCTGATACGCTCAAGCTCTATCTCGTTGTTCTTCAGGGTGAGGGCCGCCTGGTCGAGGTTGACGGGGTCCATTTCCGCCAGAACCTGTCCCTTGGTCACGAAATCGCCCACCTCCACGTTCAGTTTCTGTATACGCGCGGCGCTCTGTGATGCGATGTTGTTAATCACATTGGCCTGGACGGTTGAGGAATACAGACCGTTATGGGGCACTTGCTGCCTCTCGGCCGTAGTAACTGTTACACGAGGAAGCTGTTCCTCGACAACCACTGCTGTCTCTTCATTATTTCCGGCGCACCCGGCCAGGACTACGGCCAGAGAGCCCAGTACTGCAATTCTCTTATTCATTGTAATTTGTATTATTCAGTTGAACATTGCCGTCGGAATCAAGGAAGTCTGCTCCGACTATACTCTCAAGGGATGATTTGGCTACCATGAAATCATACACTGCCTGCGATACGGAAAGCCTGGACTGAGTGAGTGCAAGCTGGGCGTCGTTGAGGTCGGTGATTGTACTGCTTCCCACCTCGTATGACCGGGCGGTAATATCGTAGGATTTCTGCGCCGATTCGAGCGCCGTGCATGAGGCGCCGTAACTCTTCATCGCCGTTTCCATCTCATTGAGGTTCTGGCGTATGGAAATGCGCAACTGGCGCTCCGTATCAAGCATCTGTACGTCGAGTTCCGCCGCCTGGATACGCGCCTGCTTTACGTCACTGCGTCTTTTCCCTCCGGAGAATATGGGTATTTCGAGGGTGAGTCCTACATAAGAATAGGGAGACCACCTGTATTCCTTGAAATTGAAATCGTTGGTCATCGCGTTGTAATTGTAGGCGAATGCCAGGGAGAGCGAGGGGATATGGGCGTACTGCTGCATCTTTATGGTATTCGCGAGCTGCTCGGCCTGAATGGCCAACTGCCTCATCGTGGTGTTGTTTTCGAGGTTAAGCGAGTCGGATGCCTGCGAGATGCCCTCGAGCATTCTTGAAGCATAGTCGTCCAAAGTCTCGGACACGCCTATGTTCTCGTCGAGGTCCACTCCCATAACGGCCTTGAGCTGCCAAAGTGCCAGAATGACAGAACTCTCCGCATTGTATACGTCAGGGATAGAGGTGGCCAGGGTGGTCTTCGCTCTGCTCAGCTCAAGTTCCGAGGCCTTGCTCGCCCTGTACTTCATTTCTGTAAGATTGTAATTCTCAAGAGCGTTCTCGTAGACCGACTTGTACACTTCGAAGGCCTCATTTGCCAGAAGACATGCGAAATAGGCCTGCTTGACCTGATTGATCATCTCGAGACGCGAACTCCTTGCCGCCTCCACCGCCAGTTCCACGTCCTGGTCGGAAATCTTGAGGCTCTTCCAGAGTTGTAAATTTACAACTGGCATTGTTGCCGTGATGCCGGCGCTCCAAGTATTCCAGCGTCCTACTTCGATGCCGTCGCTTGTGGACGAAGTGCTGGAAGCATCATCGCTGTCGGTAGCAAAGTCCATGTACATCACCTGTTTTTCGATTGTGCGCTGATAGGACGCCGAACCGTCGATTTGAGGATAGAGGGAGGCGTAGGTCCCTTTGCGGGCATATCCCGTCCTCTCAATCTCCATGTCCGCGACCTTGACGGAAACGTTCTCACTCAACGCGATTTCAAGCGCCTGCTGAAGATTTATCAGTTTGGGCGCCGCTGCGGCATCGGCCAACTCAAGACTATCCTGAGCATTGGCACTCAAGCCGAAAGCCGTCACAGCTGAAACCAACAAAATAATTAATCTGTTCATACACTTTTGAATAATGGCGCAGGGGGAGCGCAATTATTATGCCAGCACGCGGGGTAACTTTTGCCTGCACTCAATCGAGAGCCAGAAGCTCTCTAAGAGAGCGCCTTCTCGAAAAATAATTGGGCACACGTATGAAGCCCCTCCGGCCGCGGTTTTGACCCGCTCCAGAGAGGAATTGACGGATTTAATGGCCTTGATTACCTTGCTACCTTGCGCCTTTCTGAATACACTGCTCCGTGTTCGGGAATTTATTTCCGGTGTCCCGAAACGCCTTTTGCCGTCTGATTTATCAGTGCCGGTGTCTTTCTGACAAATGAATATACCAGGAGTGCCACTCCGGCAATGATGAAAGGTATGGAGAGCAGCTGCCCCATGTTCAGGGCCATACCCTCTTCGAAACCTACCTGCGGCTCCTTGATGAACTCAATGAGGAAGCGCATCGCGAAGCAGCCGACGAAGAATGCCCCTATGAAGAAGCCTCTGTAGACCTTGTCCGCCTTTTTCCTGTATATCCACACGAGGAAGAGCCCGAGAAGGAGGTAGGACAGGGCCTCGTAAATCTGGGTGGGGTGCTTGGGCTCGGTTTCGTTCCTGAGTTCGAAGATGAAGCCCCAGGGAAGCGAAGTGACATCGCCGTATATTTCGGAATTGAAGAGATTGCCCAGACGTATCATGCAGCCGGCAAAGGCTACGGTTATGGCGAGATGGTCTATAATCCAGAGGAAATCAAAACCGTTCTTGCGGCCGTAATGTCGTGCGTACCACCACATTGCCAGCAGCAATCCTATCGCGCCCCCGTGGCTTGCCAGTCCGCCCTTCCAGACCATGAAAATCTCCCAGAAGCCCTTCCATGAACCCAGATAGTAGTCGGGCTGATAGAAAAGGCAGTGGCCCAGACGTGCGCCCACTATCGTGGCCGCAATCAAGGTATATAGCAGGGAGTCCAGGAGGCGGAGATCAACCTTTTCCCGTTTGAAAAACGATTTGAAAAGGAACCATCCTATAACGAATCCGGAAGCGAAAAGCACCGAATACCAGCGCAGACCGAAATTTCCGATATGAATCATTATCGGGTCGGCGTGCCAATTTACGAAAAGCTGAGTAAACATTACTGCCGCAGTTAAGTTAGAAACGCGTAAAGATAGCAATTATTTTTTGCTGCCGGATATGTTGCCGGACTTTGCCGGTTCACTGACGGTTTGCTGCTGTTTTGTTGCTGTTTGGTTGCTGTTTGGTTGCCGTTTTACCGTCGTTTTACCGTCGTTTTGCTGACGGACAAAATGTGGCTTCAAATATCCGGACGGGAGCCCGATTCCGGCAGAGACTTTTGGAGATAAATTGTCCGTGCTGCCGAAACGGCGATTATTGACTTTCTGGCAGAACCCGGATTCGGGACAAAACGGGAAAGGACTCAAAGGTAACGACATTTGGAAACATTCGCCCGCAGGGAACGCGACCACAGGAGCAAAGTGAGTATAAGTCAGGGGATGCCCAAAGTGACTTTCAGGCATCCCCTTGAAATGTCGTCAAAAGACCTGACTATTCGCGTATGGCTGCGATACCGGGAAGGTCCTTGCCCTCGAGAGCCTCGAGCATCGCACCGCCGCCGGTGGAAACATAGCTTACCTTGTCCGCATAGCCCATCTGGGTGACTGCTGCAACGGAATCGCCGCCTCCGACGAGGGTGTAGGTTCCGTTTGCGGTAGCCTCAGCGAGGTCTTCGGCAATCTGGAGGGTACCCTTTGAGAAGTTGGGGAACTCGAACACGCCCACGGGACCATTCCAGAGCACGGTCTTGGATGAGAGGATGATCTTCTTCCAGTTCTCGAGGGAATCGGGACCTGCATCCATGCCCTGCCATCCGTCAGGAATCTCGTGAGAAGGCACGATCTTAACGTTTGCATCATTGCTGAAGTCGTCTGCAACGCGGGTCTGGACTGAAAGCGAGAGGTTTACGCCTTTCTTCTTAGCCAGTTCGAGGATTTCGGTTGCCTGAGGAATCAGCTCGTCCTCGTGAAGAGAAGAACCGACGCTGCCGCCTTCTGCCTTGATGAAGGTGTAGCCCATGCCGCCGCCGATGATGAGGTTGTCAACCTTGTCGAGCAGGTTCTCGAGCACTGCGAGTTTGGAAGAAACCTTTGCGCCGCCGATGATTGCGGTGAAAGGACGCTGGGCGTTCTTCAGCACGTTGTCGATTGCCTTGATCTCACCTTCCATGAGATAACCGAACATCTTGTCGTTGGGGAAATACTTGGCAATGAGAGCGGTGGATGCGTGTGCCCTGTGAGCAGTACCGAAAGCGTCGTTGATGTAGCAGTCGGCATAGGAAGCGAGGGTCTTCACGAACTCCTTCTGGCTTTCCTTCACAGCGGCCTTGGCAGCCTTGACTTCCTCTTCGGGAGCGTCCTTGGCAACTCCACGGGGCTTTCCTTCCTCCTCAGCATAGAAACGGAGGTTCTCGAGAAGCAGGGCCTCGCCGGGCTTGAGAGCTGCTACCTCATCCTGTGCCTTCTGGCAGTCGGGAGCGAACTTGACCTCAACTCCGAGGCACTCGGACACGTGCGCCACGATATGCTTGAGAGAGAACTTCTCGTCCACGCCCTTGGGACGGCCGAGGTGTGACATGATGACAAGCGAACCGCCGGAAGCCAGCACCTTCTTGAGGGTAGGGATGGCCGCACGGATGCGGGTGTCGTCGGTAATTTCAAACTTTTCGTTCAGAGGGACATTGAAATCCACGCGGACGATGGCTTTCTTGCCTGTAAAATCGTAAGAGTCGATGTTCTGCTGCATAACTTAGTCTATTGGATTAAAGAAATATTCGTTTATTTAAATCTTGCGAATTTAATAATTTTCCTCATTATTCCGGTGGGGAGACGTCCATTTCACCGCGCCACAGCGTACAAAAGTGAGGCCGGGGTTTGACAAATTGTTTTTATGAGGTAATTTTGGCGCCGTTATGACAGAATATCCCGGAACATACTGGAAAGATTACGAGCTGCTCGACAGCGGCGCAGGCGAGAAACTCGAGCGCTTCGGAGAGTTCGTGCTCGCAAGGCCCGAACCCAAGGCGCTGTGGGACAAAAGCCTGGGCGAAGACGAATGGAGAAGGAGGGCACACACTGCTTTCGTGCCCGGAGCCGGTTTCGGCAAGGCGGGAAAGGAGGACAGCGGCAAATGGAACATGCTCCACCGTATGCGGGAGCAGTGGCGTATAGGCTATTCCAATCCTGACGGTCTGTCAGTAAGGCTCAGGCTCGGCCTCACCTCTTTCAAGCACGTGGGAGTCTTCCCCGAACAGGCCCCGAACTGGGACTATATCTATTCACGCACTGCGGCGATACGCAGGCAGACAGGACGCAGCCCGAAAATACTGAACCTCTTCGCCTATACCGGGGCAGCCTCGCTTGCTGCCAAGGCGGCGGGGGCAGATGTGACCCATCTCGACTCAGTCAGGCAGGTTGTCAGCTGGGCGAGGGAAAACATGGAAAATTCCAGACTCGACGGAATACGCTGGGTAGTCGAGGATGCCATGAAATTCGTACGCAGGGAGGCGCGCAGGGGTAATCTGTATGACGGTATAATCCTTGACCCTCCGGCATACGGCCACGGACCCGACGGGGAAAAATGGAAGCTCGACGAATGTCTTTTCGCCATGCTCGGGAACGTCGCCTCCATACTCGGCCCGGCCCCGTCCTTCATGGTTCTGAACCTCTATTCCAACGGATATTCCGCCCTTCTCGGCGAGACCGTGGTGCGCGAGGCCTTCAAGGACACGGGCCTGAAAATAGAAAGCGGAGAACTCGCCCTCAACGACAGTTTCGGCAAAGTCCTCCCTCTTTCGATATTCGTCCGCGCCGAGCGCACGGCCGCTATATGACAATTCTCATTCCTTGAAACCGTAACCGGCGAGCAGGGTGTCGAGCGTCTCGGTGAGCATGTCAGCCGCCTCCGCATCACCGCCCTTAATCATTTCGTCCGCAAGGAAGTAGATAAAATTGCCCACAAGCTGAACCTCATCCTGGGCCCAGGAATAGAACTGGAGATAGAAATTCATGGTCTCGAGCAGACTGCCCCCGAGTTCCGCGGCCAGCTTCAGAGCCTTGGTACGCTCGCCCAACTTGTAGTAATCCCGGACTATGCACACCAGCACGTAATCGTTGGTGGAGAAGCCTATAGGCACGGTCTCGAACGGGTAGTTCTTCATGACGTCGAGGGCCATATCCAGCATCACCAAGGCCCTGTCATTCTCCCCTTCCCGCATGAAGGCCTCCGCGCAGGTCATGAACATACCCCTGATTGAAAGCGCCCCGAGGTGGGTATAACAGTTCTGATAATCAATAAAATAATTGTCCGCAGAGACGTCTTCCCAGTTATAGGTCTCCGTCATCTTCCTGTAGAGATCATCAGTATCCACGAAGCCGGCGCGCGTGGACGAAGTGCTGCTCTTTATAGGCACAAACTTAAACGAAAATCCCTGATATTCAAGATATTCCTTAATGCCTATGTTTATGTCGCCGCCCATGCTGAGCATATTGATAGGACGGTCCCACTCATAGCCCGAAAGCAGGTCGAGCATGAAGAGTTCCGGCTTGGTTATGAAATCCTTGTCCGGCGAGATGGTCAGAACTATGGTATCGGGAATCTGTTCCGCGAAACGCTCGTCCACAATGCCGTATTTGATGACGTTTTCCCTGTTCACGGGAACGGAAATCTTGCGGGACGCTATGTAGTCCACCCTGCGGCCGCTTGACATCGAGGCCTTGACATCGGGATGCTTGAACAGGGTCATCACGTCGCTGATGCTCATCACATCCTCGCGCGTGTCGTATATGGGGATATATTCGTTCGTCCCGTACAGATACTGTTCGTGTCCCACCGTAAGCGGCAGGGGTGCAGACTCGTTTACCGCCCACTTCATCTGGTCTATGTGCCAGTCGGTGCCGAGCAGGGAGGTATTGACTATACGCACGTCGGTACGGACATTCTCCACTTCCTGGGCATACCAGAGAGGGAAGGTGTCGTTATCGCCGTGGGTGATGAGTATTCCGTTCTCGCCCACGGAATTGAGATAGTTCTTCGCCATCCCCACCGCTGTCCGCCTGTTGGACCTGTCGTGGTCGTCCCAGTTCTGCTGAGCCATGAGCGCGGGCACGCCGAGACACACTACCGTGATTGCCGCTGCAGCGATTCTGCTGCCCTTCTCCCCGAGCCAGTGTTTGAGAATCATCCATATTCCCGCGACGGCCATGCCTATCCACACGCTGAAGAAATAGAAGGAGCCGGCGTAGGCGTAGTCCCTCTCGCGCACCTGCATGGGCTGCTGGTTAAGGTATATGACTATGGCGATTCCCGTCATGAAGAACATCAGGAAGTTCAGCCAGCATCCGCGCTTGTCCCTGTCGAACTGCAAGAAGAGGCCGATGAGGCCCAGCAGCAGGGGCAGGAAGAAGTAGTGGTTCTTTCCCTTGTCATCCCTCAGCGCGGCGGGGGCGTCGCTTTGGTCCCCGAGGCGGAAATTGTCGATAAATTTTATTCCGCTCTCCCAGTTGCCGTGGAATATGTTGTCGGGGCTCGGGGCGTGTATCTGGTTCTGGCGGCCGACGAAATTCCACATGAAATAACGCCAGTACATCCAGTTGATCTGGTAATCGAAGAAATACCAGAGATTCGCCGCCATAGTGGGCTTGGGCACGCTCGAACCGGGAACATACTTGCCCTTGCCCTGGGTGTAGAATTCGTAGAACTCCTCGTATTGTCCGCTGGGGCTCGTGGCCCACATCCTCGGGAAGAGCATCTTGCCCTCGGGGAGGTAGTCGGCGTCAATGGGCCCTTCCACCTTCTTGTATTTCCCGTTCAGGGGAGCCCAGTAATTGCTGGTCTTGAGGTCGTACGGAGCTCCGTAGTACTGTCCGTAAATCAGCGGCTGCGAACCGTACTGCTCACGCGAGAGATACCTGACAAGGGTAAAGGGATTGTCCGGCTGGTACTCGTTGGTCGGAGTCTTCGCGCAGGAGCGTATGATGTCTATGCTGAAAACCGAAAAGCCTATGACTACCATCGTGAAACAGAGCAAGGCCGTATTCAGCAGCACCTTCCCTTTCTTCATGGTGACAATTATGCCCAGGATGCAGAGCGTGAAGAGGTCTACCATGAAGACGGCGGCCCCGCTGTTGTACGGCAGGCCGTACACATTCACGAAAAGCAGGTCCACGTAGCCCGCAACCGTCGGTAGCCATGGAATTATGACATACATTATCAGGGCTATCAGCACCACTCCGATGAGGAGCATCATCACCAGTCTGGAGAAGCGGTACTTCCCGTCCTCGCGCATCCTGTAGTAGAACATGAACACGAGGGCCGGAATCATCAGCAGGTTGAGCAGGTGTATACCTATACTGAGGCCCATCAGGAAGGCAATCAGTACTATCCATTTGGTGGAATGGGGACGGTCCGCCCTGTCGTACCACATGGTCATGGCCCAGAAGACCACGGCCGTCACGAGCGATGACATGGCGTAGACCTCGCCCTCCACTGCCGAGAACCAGAAAGTGTCGGAGAAACAGTAGGCGAGGGAACCCACGAGGGCCGAACCGCTGATTGCCAGGGTGGCTCCGAGGGTGTAACCGCCGTCCTCGGAAGGACGTATGATGCGCCTGACGAACCAGGCTATGGTCAGATAGAGGAAGAATATGGTCAGAGCGGAGCATACGGCGCTCATGGCGTTGATGAGCATGGCCGCATGCATGTTGTCCCCTAAAAGTGTGGCCATTCTCGCAATGAGCTGGAACATGGGGTTTCCGGGAGGATGACCGACCTCGAGTTTGTATGAAGACGCTATGAACTCTCCGCAATCCCAGAAGGAAGCTGTAGGCTCTATCGTAAGCAGATAAGTGACAGCGGACACGAGCAGCGCGAGGACTGCCCCCGCCCTGTGCCAAAGCATATACTTCTTCTGATTCATAATTCGCAAAGATACGGACAAATTTCTTTATCTTTGTAAAAATAGTCTTTCATGGCGGAACAAGACTGGAAAAAGCGTCTCGGCGTGGTCTATTCGACCAATCCCGACTTCAAATATCAGACAGAGGAGACCCCGGAGGAAGAGACCCTTCCCCCGTCAAAACAGCGACTTACGGTAAGAATAGACCGCAGGCGGCGGGCGGGGAAGCAGGTGACTCTCGTGGAAGGTTTCACGGGCACCCAGGATGACCTTTCGGCCCTCGCGAAGCAGCTCAAGACCAAATGCGGGGTCGGAGGTTCGGCCAAGGACGGGGAAATCACCATACAGGGCGACCTGAGAGACAAGGTCACGGCCCTGCTCTGCGAAATGGGATATCAGGCGAGAAGGGGAAATTGAGATGATTCAGGACGGGCTCTCGGAATTCTTCAGGGACGGCACCCTCGTGATGTCTGCACACCCTTACGTACAGGCCGCCGCGGAACTGGCGTGGAGTGATGTACGCATGAACAAGATACTCGTCATCTTCGCCGTCATCTTCGGCCTGCTCGCGATAAGGAACCATATCGAACTCTTTCCGAGGATACTCTACTGCCTCAACCGTCCGAGGGCCAGCATTTCCTTTGAATACAACCACGGCATCTCCAGGGCGCGCAACAGCTATACCCTCTCCTTCATACTCCTGTTCTGTCTGTTTGCCGACAGGTTCGCCCTGTTCCGCCCGCAATTCTGGTCACACATACCCCCCGGCTGGAGCGTGGTCGCGACCATGGGAGTCTTCATCGGGTACGTCCTTCTCCGAGTCATTTTCTCGCTTGTACTGCGGCCGCGGAAGCTCGATTCGATAAGTCTCGCCGCCCTCAGATACAGTCCGTACAATTATTTCATCATGCTCACGGTGCTGATGCTCCTGACTGCGGGATTGCCGAGAATCTTCCACATTCCGGATGAAATTATATGCATAGTCATGTTGACGGAGATCACCCTGTTTTTCCTCTTGTCACTAATCCGTGGAGCGCAGATTTTGGCCGGGACCTATTCAGGATTTTCAACTATTTTGTATCTTTGCGGGCTTGAAATCTTGCCCACCTCCATTTTGGTGGCGTGTGCAGTCTTATTATAGTATATGAAAATACTCGTATCACAGCCCGCACCGATAAACCTCGCTCCTTACGAGGTGATTCAGAAGAAGTTCGATGCATCAGTGGAGTTTCGTCCACTCTTTGTCATGGAAGCCCTGAGCGGGAAAGAATTCCGTGCGAAGAAAATAAACCTGCCCGATTACACGGCCGTTGTGTTCTCATCAAGGCTCGCTATTGACGCCTATTTCAAACTCGCTGACGAAATGCGTTTCAAGGTCCCCGAGACCATGAAATATTTCTGCCGTACCGAGGCGGTAGCCATGTATCTGCAGAAGCATATAGTCTACCGTAAACGTAAGATTTTCTTCGGCAGCGGTTCTCCCGAGTCCCTTGTGTCCCTGATAGGGCCCAAACACAAGGACGAAAAGTTCCTCATAGCCATGGCGGACGGTTCGAATTCGGGGCCCATGTCGGAAGTGTTCGACAAAGCCGGCCTCGACTACACCATAGGAACCATAGTCAAGGCTGTCCCCCAAAATCTCAAGGGCCTGGACATTCATTCCTTCGATATTGCCGTGCTCTACAATCCCTTCGACGTGGTTTCCCTGAAGGAGAGTTTTCCGGATTTCAGCCAGGACGGATTGAAATTCATCACTTTCGGCAAGTCCGTGGTAAGCGCCATGGAGGAGGCCGGGCTCAAGATAGCCTACAAGGCCCCCACTCCCGAAGCGCCTTCCGCCGCGAAGGCCATAGAACTCTGTCTGGAAGCACTCAACAACTGAATGGGCGGTCCGGGAGTCAATACCTTCGGCAAGGAAGAAAGACTTTGCGGACGAAGCAATATATCCCGTCTTATTTCCTCCGGGAAGTGGGGCGGGACTGCTCATCTTCACTATTGCTGGACCTTTTCCGGGGAGGAAGGCCCCAACAGGCTCCTCGTGTCGGTGTCCAGGAAACGTTTCAAGAGGGCAGTAAAGCGCAATTTGGTCAAGCGCAGGCTGCGCGAGGCGTTCCGCAAGCAGAAGGAACTGCTTGGAACTACGGGAGTGGACTTCATGTTGTCCTATTCTTCGGATGAACTCGCAGCCTGGGCGACCATAAAGGAAGAAGTCGCAACGGTGCTTGAGCGTATAGGCAAGGCGGCCGGAAAGGAGAGGGCCACGAGGGAGGAAACTCTCAGGCAGGAGGATACGGCATGACTGAAAATGGCGGGAAAAGTTTAGGAACGGCGGTAAGGAAGGTCCTCGCCTTCCCTTTCATCCTGCTGATAAAGTTCTATCAGCTCTGCATTTCCCCGCTCAAACCGCCAAGCTGCCGTTTTACCCCTACCTGTTCGGAATATGCACTCCAGGCTTTCCGCAAATATGGCCCTGTCAAGGGTTTCATGCTCAGCCTGAAACGCATACTCCGCTGCCATCCCTGGGGCTCAAGCGGTTATGACCCTGTACCTTAGAGACGACGGAAGACAATTTTCAAGAAACAGGCAAATGGAAACCTTTTTAGTGATTCTCGCCGTGATTTGCGGCGTCATCGGTATAATAGGAAGCGTCATACCGGCACTTCCCGGACCGCCCTTGAGCTGGGTCGGAGTGCTGATAATGTATCTCCGGGGCGGAACCGACGGCTCGGGTGAAGAGATGTCGCTGACCCTGCTGCTGGTGATGCTCGGCGTGACGGTGCTCGTCAGCGTGCTCGACTACATCGTACCTTCATGGTTCACAAAACTGACCGGAGGCAGCAAATATGCGGGACGCGGGGCCATGGTGGGACTTCTGCTCGGCTTGTTCCTGCCCTTGCCCGTGGGAATGATAGGGATGTCGATAATCTGCGCCTTCCTCGCCGAACTCATTTTCGGGGGTAAAAATGCCGTCGGCTCCCTGAAATCCTCGCTCGGTGCGTTTGCAGGCTTCATCGCCGGCTCAGGCCTCAAGCTGATAGCCTGTGTCGTAATGTTTTACTATATTATCGTATACATTTAAGGCGCGCGAGGCCACTCCGGGATTCCGGGCCGGAAAGCGCCCGGGAACCCTGCCTAACAAAAGCGGTTGTCCGGCATGTCGTTTCAATCGAGTTTCAGCACTGCCATGAATGCGCTCTGGGGCACCTGCACCGTTCCTATCTGGCGCATACGCTTCTTGCCTTCCTTCTGCTTCTCAAGCAATTTACGCTTTCTCGAAACGTCGCCTCCATAACATTTGGCCGTGACGTCCTTGCGCACCTGCTTCACCGTCTCACGCGCGATAATCTTGGCCCCTATTGCCGCCTGGATAGGTATGTCAAACTGCTGCCGGGGTATGAGTTCCTTGAGTTTCACACACATCTTGCGGCCGAGTTCGTAGGCGTTGCTCTCATGGATGAGGGTAGAAAGCGCATCGGCAGGCTCCCCGTTCAGCAAAATGTCGAGCTTCACGAGTTTGGACGGGTGGTAATCCGTTATGTGATAGTCGAATGAAGCGTAACCTTTCGATATGGTCTTGAGCTTGTCATAGAAGTCGAACACTATCTCCGCAAGAGGCATGTCGTAGGTCAGCTCCACCCTCTCGGCTGTGATATAATGCTGGCCTTTGAGGACCCCGCGCCTGTCCAGACAGAGTTTCATGATAGGGCCGAAGAACTCCGACTTGGAGATTATCTGCGCCCGGATGAAGGGTTCCTCGATGTGGTCAATCAGCGTAGAAGCGGGCAGTCCGGAGGGGTTGTGTACCTCAAGCACCTCGCCCTGAGTCGTGTAGACCTTGTAGGAAACGTTGGGAACGGTCGTAATCACATCCATGTCGAACTCCCGGAACAGCCTTTCCTGAACTATCTCGAGGTGGAGCAGCCCGAGAAAACCGCAACGGAATCCCGAACCGAGGGCCAGGGAACTCTCAGGCTCGTACACGAAGGACGCGTCGTTGAGCTGGAATTTCTCGAGTACGGAACGCAGTTCCTCGAATTTCTCCGCCTGAACGGGGTACATACCCGCGAACACCATGGGCTTGACCTCTTCGAAACCGGCTATTGCATCCTTGCAGGGATTGGCCACGCCCGTGATTGTGTCGCCCACCTTGACTTCCGCTGCGCTCTTGATACCCGTAATCACGTAACCCACATCGCCGCAGCATATACCTTCCGCGGGCATAAGTTTCATCTTGAGCACTCCCGTTTCCTCGACCTCGTACTCCATGCCAGTGGCGTAAAACTTCACCTTGTCGCCCTTGTGTATGGAACCGTTGATGACCTTGCAGTAGGCTATCACCCCGCGGAACTGATTGAATACGGAATCGAAGATGAGGGCCTGAAGAGGGGCGTCGGGGTCACCTTCGGGAGCGGGAATCCTGTCGATTATCGCATCAAGCAGGGCAGCCACACCCTCGCCCGTCCTCGCCGACACCTTGAACGCATCCTCAGGCTTGCATCCGAGCAGTTCGCAGACCTCGTCGGTCACGACTTCGACCTGGGCGGAATCCATATCTATCTTGTTGAGTACAGGGATGATTTCGAGACCGTGGTCTATGGCCATATACAGATTGGAGATGGTCTGGGCCTGGACTCCCTGGGAGGCGTCCACGACCAGCAGGGCACCCTCACAGGAGGCTATGGAACGCGAAACTTCGTAGGAGAAGTCCACATGGCCCGGAGTGTCGATGAGGTTGAGAAGGTAGTCTTCCCCGCCACGGCTGTAGTTCATCTGTATGGCGTGGCTCTTTATCGTGATACCCTTTTCTTTCTCAAGGTCCATATCATCGAGGACCTGGTTCTCCATATCCCTTACGCTGAGAGTTCTGGTAAGTTCGAGAAGCCGGTCAGCCAGAGTGCTCTTCCCGTGGTCAATGTGAGCGATTATGCAAAAGTTCCTTATGTTCTTCATTTCCATATCCTTTTCGCTATCTTACGTAATCAGGATTTCCGTCCGGGACACGCGAAGACCCAAACGCCCTGACGATATATGTTCTTTGGTACGGCATTGCCTTTCAGCCCGTAATATAGTAAATAAGAGGGTGACCCAAAATGACTTTTGGCTACCCTCAAACGCCTTCCTTCGAAAGACTGGACCCGTCCCAGTCCAAGTATTTCCCGACAAAGGGCCATACTCCGGCGCGAAAGTACATTTTTTATTTGACACGCCAAAAAAAGAAGGACTTTTTTGTATCTTCACACCTGCGTTTCAGACGTCACCTGGCATACTTGGAATGATAGAAACCGAAATCTGCGCCTTCTCGCCCGAGGCGTGTCGCACTGCGGCGCGGCTGGGTGTGTGGCGCGCCGAATTATGCTCATCGCCATACGAAGGCGGGACGACACCCCCGGCTGCGGCAATACGTGAAGCCCGTCGCATTCCCAATCTGCGCCTGAGCGTCATGATACGGCCCCGTGGCGGCGATTTCCTGTATACGGACGAAGAATTCCGGCTGATGCTTGAAGAAGTGGCCTTCGCCCGCGAGAGCGGTGCCGACTGCGTGGTTGCGGGGATACTTGCCCCCGACGGGCAGATTGACGAGGAACGCACGGGAGCCCTTGTCGATGCAGCCGGGGGAATGGAGTTCACCTTTCACCGTGCTTTCGACATGGCGCGCAATCCGGAAGAGGCTCTCGAGGCGCTTATACGGTGCGGATGCAGCAGGGTTCTCACTTCTGGAGGCCGCAACACGGCACTTGAAGGCATAGACACGATACGCCGCCTGACAGAGCTCGCCGCAGGCCGCATCGCAATCATGGCCGGGAGCGGGGTGACGCCTGCAAATGTGCGGGAATTTGTCCGCGCCGGAGTCGATGCGGTACATTTCAGCGCCCGCTGCACCGTGGAGAGCCGCATGAGTTACCGCAATCCCGCAGTGACGATGGGCGGAGTGGAAGGGATTCCCGAATATGCCTCTGTCGGCACCGACGAAGAAAAAATCCGGGAAATCATGAAACAACTTGCCTGAAAATACCACGACCATGAAGAGCATGAAGATATTGTTGATTTTGCTTTGCACGGCCGCTCTTGTGGCCTGCGACCGATATAACGCCGGCATTCCGGCCGGGGAGAAGCGGCAGCTTGTGAGCACGCTGAAAAATTCCTCACGCCCCGACGAGTTGCGGGAACTGCTCCGCCGGACACCCCGCGACGAAAGGGGCGCAACAGCCTGGCTGCTCAACCGCATGACTCCCGGCGACCGCGACACGATGCGGCTCGAGCTGCTGCGCGAGAACGTATCCTATGCCTGCCTCGCCCGCAGGGAATTTCCTTGGACAAAGGCTCTGCCCGAAGACATTTTCCTTAACGAGGTTCTGCCCTACGCCTCGGTAGACGAGGTGAGGGACGCCTGGCGGCAAGATTTTTACGGGCGTTTTGCGCCGCACGTAGCCGGATGCAGCGATATTCGGGCGGCTCTCGACACCGTGAACCGCATAATTGCGGAGGAAGTAGGCGTGGAGTACAACACCCTGCGCGAGAAGACCAACCAAAGCCCTGCGGAGTCCATGCGCCAGGGTATGGCCTCCTGCACGGGACTGTCCATTCTGCTGGTTGATGCCCTGCGTGCCGTGGGGATTCCGGCCCGCTTCGCCGGGACTGCAGCATGGCACGACGACCGCGGCAACCACAGCTGGACGGAGGTATGGATTGACGGCGAGTGGCACTTCACCGAATATTACCCGCCCGAAGCTCTCGACCGCACCTGGTTCCTCGCCGATGCCGGGCAGGCCGTAGCCGGAGACAGGCAGCACGCGATTTATGCCGCATCCTTTGCCCCGACCGGCGACTGGTTCCCCATGGCCTGGAACGAAGACTCGCACGATGTCAACGCTATAGACGTGTCGCAGCGCTACCGCAAGGTCTACGCCTCGTTTGCGGATGAGGCCGCCGGGGCCGGGACTCACGTTCAGGTAAGCTTCGTAATGTACCGCGATGCGCGCCATGCGACAGCTTCGGCTGACCGCGTGGCCGCCAATGTGGACGTCTTCTGCGGAGCTGACCAGATGGGAGGAGGCCGCACTGCCGGGCCGCTTCAGGACATGAACGACGCCCTGAAATTCATGCTCGAAAAGAACCGCAGCTACACCTTCCGCTACACCGATGCCCGTGGAGAGACGCGGGAAGTCGTGGCGCATGTAGGCGAGGAGCCCCTTACGGTTACGGGCTTTATGGAATAGACGGCTGCCACAGGTAACGCCAGGCTGCCGCGCCTCGGAAAGTAAATAAATTTTCTTTCCTCTCCGCTTCTGCGTATATTTGCGGGCGAAAAAATGAAGGGCATAACGAGTAAGGACACAAAGTTTAAAATATGGCTACAATAGAAGAACTCAAAAAAATTTCCTCTCAGGTACGCAGGGACATCGTCAGGATGGTGACCACCGCGAAGTCCGGCCATCCGGGCGGCTCTCTCGGTATCACCGACGTGATGACTGCGCTTTATTTCAATGAGATGAAGCACGACCCCGCTACCTGGACACGTCAGGCCGCCGGCCAGGATGTATTCATCCTCTCCGCCGGACACCTCGCACCTGTGTACTATTCAGTCCTTGCACGCGCAGGCTATTTCCCCGCAAGTGAGCTTGGAACCCTCCGCAAATTCGGCAGCCGTATGCAGGGTCATCCTTCGGTCAGCGACGGACTCCCCGGAGTATTCAAGCCTTCAGGCTCGCTCGGACAGGGTCTCTCCGTGGCAGCCGGCATCGCCCTCGGCAAGAAAATGGACGGCGAAGACACGCGCGTCTACTGCCTCTGCGGTGACGGTGAGAGCGAGGAAGGACAGATATGGGAGGCCGGCATGTGGGCGGCACACTACAAGACCGACAACCTCGTCGCCTTCACGGACAGAAACGGCCAGCAGATTGACGGACCCACAAGCAGCATCACCGGCATAGAGGACCTCGGCGAGAAATGGAAGGCCTTCGGGTGGGACGTGATACTTGCCGACGGACACGACTACGAGAGCATTCTGGACGCCTTCAAGCGTGCCCGTGAGCTCAACGGCAAACCCAAGATGATACTTTTCAAAACCGAAATGGGACACGGCGTGGATTTCATGGCCGGAACCCACGAGTGGCATGGCAAGGCTCCTTCAGCCGAGCAGTGCGAAGCAGCAATGAAGCAGTTACCCGAAACTTTAGGAGATTATTAGTATGAAGAAATATATCGATACAGGCAAAATCGACACCCGCAGCGGTTTCGGTGAGGGTCTCGTACTTGCAGGACGTGCCGACGAAAGAGTACTCGCGCTGACTGCCGACCTCAAGGGTTCACTCAAAATGGGTGCTTTCGCCAAGGAATTCCCTGACAGATTCATCCAGTGCGGCATAGCCGAGTGCAATATGGTGGGAGTGGCGGCCGGACTGGCCATCAACGGCAAGGTTCCCTTCATCGGCTCCTTCGCGGAGTTCGTGACGGGACGCGTATATGACCAGCTCCGCCAGGAGGTCGCATACGGCCACACCAACGTGAAGATTGCCTCCTCACACGCCGGAATCACCCTCGGAGAGGACGGAGCCACCCATCAGACCATGGAGGACATCGCCCTCATGCGTGCGCTTCCCGGAATGACGGTCATCGTGCCCTGCGACTACAACCAGACCAAGAACGCCACCGTAGCGGCTGCCAAATTCGAGGGCCCCGTGTACCTGCGTTTCGGACGTCCCTCAGTGCCCAACTTCACCGGAGCCGACGAGCCCTTCGAAATCGGAAAGATTTACAATCTCAACGAAGGCAGCGACGTCAGCTTCATCACCTGCGGACATCTCGTATGGGAGGCTCTTCAGGCCGCTGAAGTTCTCGAGGCAGAGGGTATCAGTGCAGAGGTGCTCAATGTGGCTACAGTGAAGCCGCTCGACGCAAAGACCATAGTGGAGTCGGTCAGCAAGACGGGCTGCGCCGTGGTGGCCGAGGAGCACAATCTCGCAGGCGGTCTCGGAGAGGCCGTTTCAGCCGCACTTGCACTTGCCGCCCCCGCTCCCGTGGAACTCGTGAACGGAGCTGACCGCTTCGGCTGCTCAGGAACCCCGGCGGAACTCATGAAGGCATACGGACTCGATGCCGCCAACCTTGTAGAGGCAGCCAGAAGGGCCGTAGCACGCAAGAAATAAGAATTGCCCTATAGGCGAAAACTCCGGGTTCCCGGTCCGGAAAGAGCGCCCGACTTAAAGGAAGAATGATTTTCAAAGTCATTCTTCTTTTTGCGTAATCCCGGGCGTGTAGACAAGCGGGGTGTACGGGCTTGAACTGTCAGGCCCTCAAATAAATTTTCATCCCTCCCGACTTCTGCGTAAATTTGAAGTCTGCGCCTTGTTTTACGGGCGCACACTCGACATTGGAACTTGAAAATTTAGGACTGTTAGGCCTTTTCTTAGGCAACCTGCTCGCCGCGACCATAGTGCCGTTCAGCTCGGACGCGCTCTATGTCGCCGCGCTTGCCGCTACCGGCAAGGTTGTCCCCTGCTTCGTCGTTGCGACTTCCGGGAACTGGATAGGAAGTCTGACCACCTACGGCATAGGTCGTCTGGGACGTATGGAATGGTTGGAGAAATGGTTTAAGGTCAAGCCCGTGACCCTGCAAAAGCAACGGGCATACGTGGCGAAATACGGAGTGTGGCTTGCGCTGCTGTCCTGGGTGCCCGGCATAGGCGATGTGCTTGTGGTCGCCCTCGGTTTCTACCGCACGCCTTTACTGTGGACCTCTGTCCTGCTGCTCATAGGGAAGGCCCTGCGTTTTAGCGTCTGGACCTTGTTGGTCGGGGCGTTCTGAGTTCCTCTATCCTCTCCTGAAGTTCCTCCGCAAGCAGTTTCTTGCTCTCCCTCGAATCGAGTTCCGTGTTATAGACCACGGGGGGCCCTATACGGAAAGCCCTCTCTTTCATGTCGGAATACAGCGGATAGAAATAAAGCGGCAGGCCTGTCCTGTCATGGTACATCTTGCCCACGTGAGCGAAGCCCGTGTAGAAGCTCCGTAGAGTATCGTCGGGCGCAGTTTCGGAAAGTCCGGCCAATTTTTTCGGTTTCTCCGGGAATATCAGGATGTTGTCGCCTTCCTCGAGGGCTTTGAGGCTCGCGTTGAAGGTAGACATCACATCCCTCGATGCCCCGCGCACCACCGGAATGGGATTGAAGGAGTTGAGCGCCCAGCAGACTATATTCGTAGCGATGTCGAGAAGTGCCCCGCCGAGACGCTTTCCGAAAAGCTTGAATACCCAGGGCCGGAATATTTCCCTGCGGGCCGGGTCATGTTCGAGCATTACGTTGTGTATCCACGGGCGGAAATATGTGGGCAGATAGGTTACCGCCGCAATCGGGCCGTAGATGAAGTTATGGTTGCTTACGAACACCGAAGGGTAATGTTCACTGCAGAGATTCTCCTTCCCGGAAACTTTCAGACGCAGGAAAGGACGGACGAGAGTGCAGAGAATCTTTATGCCGAAGCGCATGCGGTACTTCCCGACGAACATACGTTCCAGGCTCCGGCGCATGTGCTCGTTCTTCGTCTTTTCCTGGATGAAACGCATCAGTTTCTCGCGGTTGCGGTAGTCAAGAGGCTGGCGCAGGGCCATAATGACGGCCACAACCATGAACGCGGCGGGCAGCTGCATCACTATCACATTGAATACCCGGGGGAAAGTGCGGTCCGGAATGAGCGGCACCACGAAGGTCCAGATATTCATAACCAGCAGCATTATGACTGAGGATATTATGGATGCCGAAGTGGCCACGATGGTGTTGCTTATATCGAGTTGCCTGCGGTCAAACCCCCCGTCCATAATCCGCCCCACTGCCTCGAAGTCCAGATAGAACTGTCTGACGGCGGAAGACA
Organism: uncultured Muribaculaceae bacterium; assembly: GCA_964569595.1. Classification (GTDB taxonomy): domain Bacteria; phylum Bacteroidota; class Bacteroidia; order Bacteroidales; family UBA932; genus Cryptobacteroides. The sequence goes on along the minus strand of CAZMTY010000005.1, from coordinate 23,220 downwards.
TGAAGGCCATGCCCACCGCCCAGGCCAAAGTCCATATCAGCCGCACCAGCACGGTCTGGCCCTGGAACATCATTATCGCGCCTATGAACCAGATTATCGCCCCGGACATGAACTCCGCGAGGGCAAGTCCCCTCCAGCGCCGCCGGAAAGCCGCCTCGGTTATGGCCAGCACCAACTGTATGAGCAGCAGCCATACGACCAGGTGGATATAGACCCACAGGCTGAAACCACGGTACATAGGCTGCAGAATCTGGAAGATGAGCATCATGACCCCGAGATTCACCGCAATGGTGGCATAGAGGTTCATGTCGGAAAAGAGTTTGTAGGAAGATATTTTTCCGTAGGTATTCTTCAGCAGTCCCACGCCTGCGGGAATATGTTTTTCCGGTTTGGCGAGCCTGACAAGTCCCGTCGCAATCACTCCGGCCATCAGTATCAGGAACTGTTCCCCGTTTGTCCTCCACCATAGCAACAGCGCACATTGCAGGCCGAAGCAGAGCTGGATGACGCCCACACTTACGTAATACTTGTAGCCCCTCTTCTGCGGCTTTTCGACAAGAGGCACCGACCCCAGGTAGTCCCTCACCACCAGGCAGAGGGCAAAGAGAGACACGTAGTTGGCATCAAGAGCGTTGTCAATCAAGGGATAGATGAATGCGACCGAGATCCCGGCGGTGAATACTATCGCAATCAGGACGTTCGAGAGGAAGTGTTCGCCTTCGCTGTTCCGCAGCCGGGCCAGATTGCAGAGGTAATAGGCCTTGATGATGTCGGCGAAAAGATAGACCGTGGCCCCGAAAAAGGGATTTCCTATGATTATCTGACCTGCTGCCATACACAGAAGCAGATTGAAGAAATCTAATCTGTATACGCCCTTCACAAGGCCGGAAACTCCCTTGGACATAATGAAAAATTAAAGTCGGGGTAAAAGGACTCGAACCTTCGACCCCCTGCTCCCAAAGCAGGTGCGCTAGCCAACTGCGCCACACCCCGATAATCGGGACCGGAATCGCCCGTGGCGGGCAAAGATAAAGCCCTTTTGCGACAAAACAAAACAAATTGCGTATCTTTGGGAGTTTTGAAAGCGCGAGTCGGGGGATTTAATTTATTAGATTCCACTGAATTACCCTTTGCCCGGAGTGGGAATGTGTCCTGCGACAGTTCCCCCTCTGCAAGAGGTGCAGGGGCCTTGGTCGGGTCACTAAGGGAGCGCCCTCCCGAAAAAAATGGGCGCAGATGCGGAATACGGCAATACCGTGGCCGGGTGACCCAAAAGCGACTTTTGATCACCCCCAACAAGACAGCATAATATTAATTCACCGAACTGAGGTTATGATAATTGAGGCCAAAGACATACGTAAGAGCTTCGGAACCCTGGAGGTTCTCAAGGGCATAGATTTCAGCGCCGAAGCCCGGGAGATAGTAGCCATAGTGGGAGCCTCGGGAGCGGGCAAATCCACCCTCCTGCAGATACTCGGAACCCTCTCCTCCCCCGACAGCGGCAGCCTGAACATAGACGGACAGGACGTTTTCCGGCTCAAGAGCAATGCCCTTTCCTCCTTCCGCGGCCGGAAAATCGGTTTCGTGTTCCAGGCCCACCACCTCCTCCCCGAATTTACTGCCGAGGAGAACATAATGATACCGGCGATGATAGCCGGGGTATCCATGGGAGCAGCAAGGAGACGCGCCGACGAACTCCTGGAACTGCTCGGCCTCCTGCCCAGGGCCACGCACAAGCCCTCCGAACTTTCGGGAGGCGAACAGCAGAGGGTAGCCATAGCCCGAGCCATAGTCAACAGCCCCGCAGTGCTTTTCGCTGACGAGCCCACCGGAAACCTCGATTCGGCAACCAAGCAGGAAATACACAAGGTCTTCTTCGACCTCAGGGAAAGCTTGGGACAGACCACGGTAATAGTGACCCACGACCCGGAGCTGGCTTCGCTCTGTGACCGCTGTCTGACGATGAAGGATGGAAGATTTGTTTAGATTCAAGCATTTCTCGCTCAGCCACAGCCGTTCCGCCTTCAAAATAGGGACGGATGCCGTGGTACTCGGAGCCGCTATGAGCATTTCCCCTGATGACACTACCGCCCTAGACATAGGAACAGGCAGCGGTATCATAGCCCTTATGGCCGCACAAAGGTCCGGGAACCTGAAGATATACGCCATAGATATTGACGCGGCCTCGGCAGAGGAAGCCACGGAAAATTTCGCCCGTTCGCCCTGGGCTGCCAGACTTGTAGCCATGCACTCCCCTCTCTCGGGCTTCGGCGAGGGCCTCGGCTTCGATCTCATCTTCTCCAATCCGCCCTACTACGACAACTCCCTGCAGAACCCGGACGCGAGGACAACGGCCGCAAGACATACCGTAAACCTGTCCTACAGGGAAATCCTGGCCTTCGCTTCGGAGCATCTCAACCCCGGGGGCAGGGTATCCATGATACTCCCCTGCGACTGTCTGAAGGGGCTCGAAAGGACCGCGGCATCGTTCGGATTTCGTCCCTACCGCATACTTTCGGTCATGACAGGGGCGGGAAAGGCCCCGAAACGCGCGGTCACGGAATTTTCCAGAGAGGCAAGGGGCGTTGTAAAAGAGTCCATTACACTAACAATCAACGGCAAACGCTCGGAGGAATACAAGAAACTGACGGAAAACTTCTACTTGTAAACTTCATTAATTTTTTGCAATTTTGGCGCGAAATTCGTCCCGAAAAGGATCAACTTGCCACAAAAACCCCGACTTTTACCACAAAAGAAAGTCAGAATTTTTCTAAGGTGTTTTTTGAGGTTAATTTTGCGGCTGGATTTTAAAATAATTTGTTAAAGGATTATTATTAACTTAAACCATCCGGAAAATGCAGATAATCACACAGCAGGATAATTTTATCCTAAAGTTCCAAGACAGCGTCAAGGCTTGCTGGGACAAACCCGCCGTAAGGGACTTCAAACACCAGTGTACTACCTATGGCGAGTTCGCCAAGGAAATAGAAACCAACCTTCTCTGCTGGAAAGCTGCCGGCCTTGCCAAAGGCGAGATGATAGCCATCAATGCGAAAAGTTGCGCGAACTGGGCCAAAATATTCTACTCCTCCCAGATAGGAGGCTACGTTTCCGTACAGATTTTCCCGGGATTCGTTCCCCGCGATGCTGAAAACCTTACCAACCATTCCGAATCGCGTCTGCTTTATACTGAAAAGGGCATCTTCGACAACCTCGTTTTCGACAATATGCCCAATCTGCTCGGCGTCATCGATATAATGAGCGGGGAACTGCTCGCATCCAGGAACGGATTCGATGCGGTGTATAATAAAAGGGAAGAACTGTTCAACGAGGCACATCCTTCAGGACTGAAGCCCGAGGACATCGATTATTCAGATTGCAGCCTCGACACCCTGGCCTCTATCATGTACACTTCCGGTTCGACCGGAAATCCCAAGGGAGTGATGCTGACCAACCGCAACTTCTCGGCCAACAGCTTGTCCATCACCACGAAGGCACCCTACCGCCGCGGAGACAACATGGTGTCCGTCCTGCCTTTCGCCCACATCTTCGGAATGATGGTGGACATGATAACCCCCCTCGCCCTGGGAATGCAGGTGGTGGTACTGGGACTCCCTCCCATTCCGCCCTACCTGAAACCCGCGCTCGCAGAATACAAACCCAGACTGTTCTTCTGCGTGCCTCTGGTACTCGCCAAACTCCTGCAGGAGACCATAGGTGACTTCACCAGCACCAAGAGCGGGGCTGCCAGACTTGCCGACCCCGAGAACAACGCCGACTTCTGCGAGGCTCTCGAACTGATATTCCTCAAGGCGCTTGGCGGAAACATCGAACTTTTCGTGACCGGAGGAGCCGCCATCCCCGCCCAACTCGAGGAACTCATGGTCAAGAAACTCCACCTGCCCTTCGTGACGGGCTATGGATTGACCGAAACCTCCCCCGTAATTTCCCTCGGAAGGAAGGAAAACTACAAGTTGCGCGAATGCGGACGCTATCTCGATGACGTGGTAGACGTGAAGATAGCCTCACGCGACCCCGAGCACCTTCCCGGCGAGATTCTCGTCAAGGGCCAGATAGTCTTCTCAGGCTACTTCAAGAACGAGACTGCGACAAAGGAGGCCTTCACCGAGGACGGTTGGTTCCGCACCGGTGACCTTGCCACCATGGACAAGGAGAACAGCCTGTACATCGTGGGACGCAGCAAGAACATGATTCTGACGTCAAACGGCCAGAACATCTATCCCGAGGAAATCGAAGTGGTACTGAATGCCCTGCCTCTCGTGGCAGAGTCCCTCGTCGTGAACCGCGGAGAAAGGCTCGTCGCCATTATCGTTCCCGACATGAACCAGACCGAGGGCATGGATGCCGACGCCTTGAGAAACGTGATGGACGCCAACCTCGACACCCTCAACAAGAGAATTCCCGCTTACTCTCACGTAAGCGCCTATGAGCTTCGCTTTGAACCTTTTGTGAAGACGCCCAAAGGAAGTATAAGAAGATTTATGTATGAATAATGAAATTAAAAGAGTTGTCATTACCGGCCAGGGGATTATCTCCCCTGTCGGAAATGACATTAACACCTTCTGGGAGAGCCTGAAGGCTGGAAAATGCGGAATAGAAAAACTTACGGGATTCGAAGAATATAACCTGCCCATACACGTGGCCGGCAGGGTAAAGGACTTCGACCCCCTCAAGTACGGACTCAGCGCCGCCGAGAAAAGGCGCAATGACGTATACAGCCAGTACGCCCTCGCCGTGGCAGCCCAGGCGCTGCAGGAGAGCGGAATAGTTTCGGGCGAAAATGTGGACGAGAACCGTTTCGGCATCTACCTGGGCTCAGGAATCGGCGGAATCCAGACCCTTGTGGCCCAGACCAAACTGATGTTCGACGAAGGAGTGGGACGCATCTCCCCCCTCTTCATTCCCATGATGATTCCCAACATCGCCGGAGGCAACATCGCAATCAAGTACAATGCGAAGGGCCCCTGCCTGACCCATGTTTCGGCCTGCGCGACGGGAACCAATTCCATAGGAGAGGCTTTCCTCGCGATTAAGTACGGTCGTGCCGATGTCATACTTGCAGGAGGCAGCGAGGCAGCGATTACTCCACTTGCCATAGGAGGCTTTGCCAATGCCAAGGCCCTGACCGTGGAAGAAGACCCCACAAAGGCCTGCCTGCCCTTCGATGCCCGCAGGGGAGGTTTCGTGATGTCAGAGGGTGCCGCCGCATTAGTCCTTGAGGAAAGGGAGCACGCCATAGCGCGCGGAGCCACGATAATAGCCGAGGTATGCGGTTACGGCTGCACCTGTGACGCACACCATTACACCGCACCCAGACCCGACGGAATCACCGCCGGACGTGCAATCAGAGAGGCCCTTGACGAGGCAGGCTACAAGCCCGGCGAGAACCTGTATATCAACGCCCACGGCACCGGCACGCATCTGAACGACGCCACCGAGACGACTGCCATCAAGGTAGCCCTCGGGGAGGAAGATGCCCGCCGTGCTTCTATCAGTTCAACCAAATCAATGCACGGACACATGTTCGGCGCTACCGGTGCGGCGGAGCTCATAGCCTCTGCCCTCGCACTCAGGGACGGCATCATCCCTCCTACCATAGGGCTTGACGAGCCGGACCCCGCCTGCGACCTGGACTACACCCCGCTGGTGGCAAAGAAAAGGGAACTCGATGTGGCGGTTTCCAACTCATTAGGATTCGGCGGGCACAACGTTTGCGTAGCCCTGCGTCGTGTCTGAATACCGACCCCAACGTGTACAACCAAACTAGCAATACGACCAAATGAACAGAGAAGAAATCAAATCCATTCTCCCTCACAGAGAGCCAATGCTGCTGATTGACGAGACCGAACGGGAGGGAGACCACGTTGTTTCGAAGTATACAATACGGGACAACGAATTTTTTACGACCGGACATTTCCCGGGATATCCTGTGGTGCCGGGAGTAATTTTGTGTGAGATCATGGCTCAGGCGAGCTTTCTTCTCATTCCCTCTGAAAAACTTAAAGAGAATACGGCCCTGTACGCCGGAATAGACGGAGTGCGCTTCAAGAACTCCGTATTCCCCGGAGATACGGTCTGTGTTACATCCAAGATTGTTTCACACATGGGCCCGATAGTGGTGGTCGACTCCGAAGCCAAGGTGGACGACAAGCTCTGCTGCAAGGGGCGACTCACTTTCATGCTGGTACCCAACGAAAAACTGCAGAAATAATATGGCGCACAATCTATTGGAGGGCAAGAAAGGTATAATCTTCGGTGCCCTCAACGACCAGTCAATAGCATGGAAAGCGGCCCTCAAGGCCCATGAAGAGGGGGCGGAGCTCGTGCTGACCAACACTCCCGTCTCTATCAGACTCGGAACTATCAACGAGCTCGCGGAGCAGTGCGGTGCCCTCGTGGTAGCTGCAGACGCAACCTCGCTTGAGGACCTCAACGCCCTCGTGGACAAGAGCATGGAGCATTTCGGAGGCCAGTTCGACTTCGTACTGCACTCGGTGGGAATGTCGCCCAATATACGCAAGGGTAAACCCTACGAAGACCTCAACTACGACTTCTACAACAAGACCCTTGATATTTCCGCATTATCCTTCCACAAACTCCTCGGCGTGCTCTACAAGAAGGACGCGCTGAAAGAGTGGGGTTCCGTCGCCGCACTCAGTTACATCGCGGCGCAGAGGACCTTCCAGGGATATAGTGATATGGCCGATGCCAAGGCTCTGCTCGAATCCATTGCACGCAGTTTCGGCATAGTCTACGGAAAGAAGCGCCACGTCAGAATCAACACCGTCTCCCAGTCGCCTACCAAGACCACGGCAGGCAGCGGGATTGCCGGTATGCAGGACATGTTCAACTATGCCGACAAGATGTCCCCCCTCGGAAACGCTTCGGCTTCCGACTGTGCGGACTACCTCGTGACGCTTTTCTCCGACCTTACAAGGCACGTTACCATGCAGAACCTTTATCACGACGGCGGATTCTCCTCAACCGGACTCACCGCTGACGTAGTCGAGACGTTCACCAAAGGTCTCCAGAGCGAAGAGTAGGACAAACACGCGACCCGGCTTCAGGGTTTTGCACTTATAAAGACTTAGGGTGGTGACTCAACTTGAATCACCACCCTGACGTTTTTCTTCGAAAAACTGGATCTGTCTCAACCCCCTGCACCCCCTGGTCAGGGGGATTTCGCACCTACCCGGTGCGCTCCCTTCGGGAGTTTTGACCCAACCTCTACTCTCTTTTTCGAAAGACTGAGCCCGTCTCAAGCCCGGCGCCCGGTGTCAGGGATTTTCACCTGGCCGGGCACCTGGTGAGCTTTGGGCCAGTCCCGGGACTTGCTAAAGATTGGGATTAAGCGTTCCCCACTCTGCCACCGGAGGTATGATGCCGAGTCCGATTATCTCGTCGCGCATCTTGCAGAGATGCTCGTATGAGGACTTGAGTTCCGCAAGTTCAGCCTCAGTTCCCTCGGGAGCGGTGAAATGTACGCCGTCAGCGTCGATTACGCTGGGCATAGCCATCATCACATTCCTGTATTCGTCGTTGTTGACATAGCAGCCGGCGGGCCAGGTGAACTGCTCTCCGCCCATAGCGGCCTCTATCATCTTCACGGCATTGTATGCAGGGCTCTGGAATGAACTGCGTCCGCGGAGCTTGATGATGTTGGAACCTCCCTGTACGGTCCTGTGCTTGATTTCAGCCCATTTCTCTTCAGAAAGATTCTTTTCAGAGAGGGGAACTCCGTCAATCTTCACCTTGGATGCGAATACGGCCATAGCCTCGCCATGTCCGCCATAGGTGTAGGTTCCCGTAACCTTGGACTGCTGCACTCCGAACTCCTGCGCGAGAGCTTCCTGCAGACGGGTAGAGTCGAGGGCAGCAAGAGTGGTCACGCAGTTGGGAGCGAGACCGGAGTGTAGAAGCGCTACCAGACCGGTGAGGTCGGCAGGGTTGAAGATAACCACCACGTGCTTCACGTCGGGGCAGTAAGCCTTTACGTTCTTACCGAAGTCTTCTGCAATCTGGCAATTCCCCTTGAGCAGGTCCTCACGGGTCATACCCTCCTTGCGGGGAGCTCCACCTGATGAGATGATGTACTTGGCATCCTTGAACGCGACTGCAGGGTCGGTCGTCCAAGTGATATTGGCACCTTCGAAGGCGCAATGGTCCATCTCGGCGACTACTCCCTTGAGTCCGGGCTCATAGACGTCATAGAGACATACATTCGGAGTAAGTTTCAGCATCAGGGCTGTCTGGGCCATGTTGGAGCCTATCATTCCGGCAGCTCCCACAATGACAAGTTTGTCGTCAGTAAGATACTTCATATAGATTTAAAATTGGGTATAAGTATTCAGCCGTCAAATATAGGAAGAAGCCGGGCGCAAAGCAAGTATTTACCCGTGAATTGCAGAGGCGCAACAGTCTGTATCATCGTCCTGTCACCGCTACAAGGGCGCCAGTACCCCTTCTCCCGAACCGTTCACGACTTTTTCAGGGATGGCCTCCCGCATCGCGGCCCGGCGGCGTTCTTCCCGGCAAATACAATCAAAAAAAAGTTTTTAAGGTTGCCATGTCATCAAAAAGCACTATATTTGTCGCAGTATAAACATTTTATGGCACTATATCTTATAAAAGATCTGGACGACGACTACCACTCGAAACTGGGAGTCTGGCAAATAACAGAAACAGAACAGGAACTCCGGGAACTTTCTTCCGTTCCGTCGGACGAACTTGAGGAAATCTCCTACATAAAGAGCGAAACGCTGCGAAAGCAGAAACTCGCCGTGCGCACCCTGCTCGACTGTCTCTTTGAGGAGAAAGTTTATCTCAGCCACCACGACAACGGCAAACCATACATCGAGAACTCCTCCATGAACATCAGCATAACCCACACCGACAAGTACGTCGCGGTCATAATCAACGACTCGGAAGACGTCGGGATAGACTGTGAATCGCTCGACAGGGACTTCTCGGCAGTGGAAAAGCGGGCGCTCTCGGAGGACGAAATCGAAGACCTTGACGAAGACCAGAGGAACGAACAACTCGCAATCTACTGGTGCGCCAAGGAAGCCATCTACAAGAAAATGTCGCAGTACAACATCGACTTCGCCGAGCAGATCGAGGTGGAGGATTTCAGATTACGCGGCGAAGGGGAACTCGATGCCACTTTCACCAGCAAGGACGGGTTCGAGGAGGAGATACAACTTCAGTACATGACTTTCGACCGCCATGTGCTGGTGTGGGTCGCAGGCTGATTCACGCCCGCACTTGCCGTCAACGCGGTCTCAGCCAGATTTCCGGATCCTGCGCATCATTCCCTTTCCATACCTGGAAATGCAGCTCGGTCCGCCCGTCTATCGTATCGACTATGCCTATGACATCGCCGGGCCTGACCTTGTCGCCGGGCCTCACGCCCACCTGGTCGAGCTTACAGTAGAGGGTAAAGTAACTGCCGTGCTGTATCAGCACGCATTTGTTGTAGCCGGGCTCCACCATGATATTCTTCACCTCCCCTTCGAATACGGCTGAAACCGCGCTGCCCTTTGCCAGGCCTATGTTGATGCCGTTGTTGGAAGGCATTTTTATGCGCGTGTAGACAGGATGGTAGTGTTCTCCGAATTTCTCCAGAACGGGACCGTCGGCCGGCCAGGGCAGTTTCCCCATGTTTTTCTCGAACTCCGCGGCGAGTTTATAGTCCGCCGCAGCCGCCCTCTTTGCATCTTCCGAACTTCCTGCTGCATCCTTCTCGCTCTCGGCAACATGTCTGGCAATTATCTGCTCTATCTCCCTGTTCAGGGCCTCCACCTGACGCCTGCGGTTCGTCAACTGCTGCTGGTACCTGGTCTTGTAGCGGTTGAGAGTGACCACGAGTGAATTTGCCCTTTTCTCTTCCTCCTGCAATTTCTCGAGCTCCCGCGCATACCTGTCTCGCATTGCCGTGGCCTCGGTCTGCAGACTGTCCAGCCTGTCCAACTCCCGCCCCAAGGTCTCTTTCATATCCTTGTGTTCGGAGGCCTCGCCGTTCATGGTAGACGAGAGGTTGCGCAGATAAGAATAGCGGCGTGCGGCCTGGGCCGGGTCCTTGCTGCCGAAGATATAGACGTACCATATACGGCTGTCGCGGTTCCTGTATGCCCCGCGTATTAGTCTGTTGAAGTAGAGACTTAGAGTGTCTATGCGGGCCTGCAGACGGGCGGTCTCCGCGGTAATTGTGCGTATGGTATCGTTGATGCGGCCGAGTTCACTTTCGCTCTCCGCCACAAGGGCCTTGCGGGCCTCGACCTGCCTGCGCACGAGCACCAGGTCATTCAGTGCACTGCTGTTTTTGGAGGTATTTTCGGCAATCTGCTTCTCGAGCTGGGCTATTTCCTTCTCGATAGCCGCCTTCCGCGACTGCTGCTCGCTGATGTCCTGGGCAGACAGCAACTGGGCAGACAGCGCAAGCAGAACTGTAACAAACGATAAAATCCTGCGCCAGATCATTGTCCCTGTCCTTTCTTTTGTTCGGCGAGGGAGGAATAGTAACTGGCCAGGTCATCCTCTCCCAACTTCTTCAGCACCTTCGAGTAGTGCTCAAGTATGACAGGACTGTCCTTGCCGCCGTATATCATGGCATGCTTGAACATGGGCTTCGCCTCATTCGCCCGCCCCAGCAGATAAAGTATCCAGCCGCAGGTGTCAAGATAGGTGGGGTTGTCCGGCTCGAGTTCTATGGTTCTGCGGCTCATCTTCAAGGCCTTGCGCAGCGACCTCCTCTCTTCGGAAAGATAGTAGGCGTAGTTGTTCAGGACGGCGGTGCAGTCGGGGTCCACCTCGAGAGCTTCCTCGTAATACCTGTAAGCCCCGCGCCTGTCGCCTATCTGATAGCTCATGTCGCCGGCCACGGAGAGGGCGAGCAGGAGATTTTGCGTGTCCCCCGCCTCGCGGGATATTCCCGAAAGGACACGGCTCCAGAATATGACGGAATCTGCCTGGCCGTCTATTATGCTCATCTTGAGTTTCAGCACGTATGCCCCCGGCTCAGAGGGGGCCACCTGCACGCAGAGATCAACGAGTTTTTTTATCTGCCAGCCCCAAACCCAGTAGAAACGGGAGTCCATATTGTCCACAATGGCCCCGAGATAATCGCACTTCACGTCTTCGCGCAAGGTATCGTTACGCAGAAAGCGGTCCAAAGCCACGAAGAAGGGCGGGAAATTGCCCTGTCTCCTCAGAACCTCCATCCGCCCGAGTTCCGCAGGGGCGTAATAGGGGTCGAGTTCAAGCGCACGGTCATAGTATTCCAGAGCCGCATCCAGCATGCGCCAGTTGAATTTCTCGTCACCGATTACCGTCAGGGTATAGGGATTGTTATATGTCGACGGGCTGAGTTCGAGCAGCTTCTCGCAGACTGCCGCAAATCCCGACCTGTCACCGTTCATATTGTACAGGGTTCCAAGGGCCTGCAGGTACCACTCGTTGAGACTGTCCTTCCGGACGGCCTCCATGATATGGACCTCCGCGGAATCGGCCTGGCCTGTCGCAAGTTCGCAGAGCCCGAGGTAATAACTTACCGCAGCATCATCGGACGCATCCTCGTGAAGGAGCACGAGAATATCCCTGGCCTCGTCGTAACGGCCAAGAGAATAGTTCGTCACTGCCCTGAGGAAAAGTCCGGTGTCAGCCTCCCGACCGTCAGAAGCACGACATACAAACATGCCTGACAATATGCAGAATATGAAAATGGCGGTCCTTCGCATACTTACAAAAGTATATATTTTTGTCAGAAAATTTGGCTACTTTAGCACGAAATATTTTGATTCGAGGAAATGCAACTTTTCGGGAATAAGAAGCATCTTGATACTCGGGAGGCAGATTGGATTGAGGGGGCAAAGCGTGGTGACAAGCGTTCCCAAAAAGCGATTTACGACCTTTTGTCAGGAAAGATGTTCGCCGTTTGCCTCCGATATATGGGAGACAAGGAAGCTGCGGAAGACATTCTTCAGGACGGGTTCGTGACTCTCTTTTCCAAACTCGACAGCTATTCGGGGAGCGGTTCCTTTGAAGGCTGGGCCCGTAAGGTCTTTGTCAATACTGCACTGATGAGTCTCAGGAAGAAAGATGCTCTCAAAAACTCGGAAGACGTGGAAGTTGCAAGACACATTTCCAGCAATGACCCCACTCCCATCCAACAAATCGGATATGATGATTTGATGAAGATGATTGCCTCTCTTCCGCCGGGATTCAGGATCGTTTTCAATATGTATATTATTGAGGGCTATTCCCACAAGGAAATAGCCAAGGCCCTTGGAATCTCCGAGACTACGTCACGTTCGCAGCTCCAGCGAGCACGGATGCTGTTGCAGTCAAAGATTAAAGAAAGATACTGATGATGCAGGATATCAACAAGGATTTTGACCTTTTGGTGAGGTCGATGCTTGAGGACGCCGAAGTCAGGCCGCCGAGGGGCGCGTGGAGAAAGATTTCCGCACGCCTCGGGGCTTTGGATTCGTCTGCACATACGCACTGGAACCCCGCTCCGGTATTCAAATGGGCCGGGGTCGCGTTGGCTTGTGCGGCAGTGGCTGTAGGCGTATTCATCTCACTGCCCGACAATGTACAGACTCCTGAGCTTGTCCGTGGCGCATTGGTGGCCGAAAGCGGGCCTGAAATAGTGACCCCTCTTCCCGGAGCACCGGCCCCCATCGGATACGAAGCCGCAGCGAGACTGACGGAAGCCGCAGTGGCGGACGAAGCAGAGATTCCGGAAGTTGCGTTTGAAGACTATGAAGAAACGGCAGAAGCGGCAGATTTCCAGGAACAGGAGAGCGGCGGCGGAACAGTGGCCGGGCATGACTACAAATCAAGACATAACAACACCGCTATATATACCAAGGATTCTTCCGGAACAATGACCGGGGAAGCGGATCCTTTCGCCCTCGCGGCCTTTGAGGAAAACAAGACTTCCCGCAAATCAGGAGGAGGCGCGCTCATCTATGCCAAAGGCGCATTCGGGGGAAATGACCCCAACTATCTCAAGAGCAGCCCCATAGCTTCCCTGGCCCCCGGAACCGCCAGCACCGGCATAAGTGAACTCAGCACCTCCACGTACGGCGTCCCCGTGACTGCCGGATTGGGCGTGCGGGTGTACCTCCTGCCCAAATTCTCCATAGGTACGGGAGTGGACTATTCACTGCTGACGAGGACCTTCACGGGAACCTACACCGAAACTTCGGGTTCCGGAGGGACGGAAGTCAGCGAAGCCGGTGATGTGCAGCACAATATCCAGTACCTCGGTGTCCCTGTCGACCTGTACTACGACATACTCGGGACCGACAGGATTCTGTTTTACGTCCATGCAGGAGGTGAGGTGGAATGGTGCGTTTCCAACAAGTACACGCTCTACACCAATCCCGAAATCCATTACTCGGAACCTGTCAGCAAACTCCAGTACTCCGTTGGCGCAGGTATAGGTGTGGAATTCAAGCTTGCCAGTTTCATGGGATTATATCTTGACCCGGGAGTCAGGTACTATTTCCCCTCAGGACAGCCTACAAGCATAAGGACGGCTAAACCGATGATGATAAACTTCGACTTCGGACTCAGGTTCAGCCTGTGACGAGATGACCCAAACTTAAAAAAAAGAAAAAAGCACAAAAAACTTCAAATAGTGATGTGGTCCGCAGGAATTCCATTGTTCCAGCGGACCTTTTGGTTTATATTGGCGGAAAAGCGTGCGACTATGAAATTCTTCCGTATCATTCTGTTTTCAGCAGTGCTGCTATCCTGTCTTACGGCCTGCGTATTCGACGATTTCTATCTCACCTTCAACAAGACCAGGGCGGAATGCGAGGGCCGCCCGACAGCTGATTCCCGCCAAAACAGCGGAGGCTCCGATGCTTCGTACGGGGAGGATGAAGTACCTTCCCTGTACTTCTGTGCCGTCAGATACAGCAGGAGCTATGAATGGCAGCGCGATACGGCCTACCTCAGCGAAGAATACGACCTGGTGTTTTACAAGGATTTCGTTCCCGTTATGGAGATGGCTTCAACTTCGGGACCGTGGATGAGTGCGGACGCCGACACCCATCACATAATAGACGGACATATCTACACTGAAAACTCCTCACAGGACAGCACTTACATAAGCCGTGACGGGAAATTGCTGCTGAGCTTTTCCGGACGGGAGTATCTCAAGGGGCTGCTGCCCGCAGAAGAAGGCATATACACTCTGTCGCACAGGAGGAGCGGTTCCGGCTTCACCTTCAGGCTCAACGGGGAGCTCATCTTCTCCACGACTGACGGTAACATATTCGGGGGTCTTGACGACTCCTCCTACGGCAGCACCGGGGCTCTCTATATGGATTCGGGGCAGCCCGCCTTCTGTTATTACGTCAAAAACGGGACAAACCGCAGCTGTTATTCCTTCACTGACGGCATGGCAAGCCCGGTAAGTGTCCCCTCCGGAACAGCACAGGATATCAAGCTGTACGACGGGCAGGCGTATCCCGTAACCGACAGGCCCTGCGGAATTGCGATGGAGGACAGCCGTCTGTGGATAAAATCCTATGACCGCCTGATTTCGGGAACCCTCAGCGAATCGAGCGGCTACTACAGCGGGATTATTTTCGAGAGCGACGCAAGCATAGTCAGGGTCTGTCCCTACCCGTCGGCTACGGTGTATTGCGGTGACGGAAAATATTATGCGGTAACGACGGACGACTCAGGGGGGACGGGACTGTTTCTGAACGGGGAACTCATCTACTCCGCCGAGGAATCCTACTTTCTTTCCCCGGCCTGCGCCTTCCTTTATGACGGCTCTCTCGTCCTTGCCCTGTCGTCACGCAAGTTCGGAGGCTATCCGTGGATAGTGTACGACGGAGAGGTCACGGAAGTTCCGGTTCACGGCTTTATAAGCCGCGTGGCTATATGCACCGGTCCTGCCAGCTGATAGTCCTGGTGCCGTCGTCGGAAACGGAAATCTCCACATAGAGCGTCTCCTCCGGCATCAGGTCTTCGATGACTTCCGGCCACTCGATAAGGCAGAGACAGCCGCTGTCCAGATAATCGTAAAGCCCTATGTCCAAGGCCTCGACCTCCTTGGTGATGCGGTAGAAGTCGAAGTGATAGACAGTGCGCCCGTCAGCCGTTCCGTATTGGTTGACTATAGTGAAGGTGGGTGAGCCTACGGCATCCGAGACTACTCCGAGACGCTCGCAAAGGGCCTTGATGAAAGTTGTCTTGCCGGCACCCATGGGGGCGCGGAAGGCGATTATGTTACTGCCCCCGGCGAGACGGAGGAATTCCGTTGCTGCGCTGCCGATTTCAGACAGGCTGCTGACTGACAAGCTGTGCTGCATAGGCTGCAAATATAGAAAGAAGCCTGACGCCATGCAAACAAATTGATATATGCATAATCCCGGTTCAATGAATCAATACACTTGTATTCAATATTTTGGCATTGACACTTCGTTTTGGCAACGCGCGGAGTCAAGGATTTCATCCTGAATCCTTGCTGTCCGATCCGCATCGATGCGTGCCTCCGATCGCTGTCTTGCCGGAGAACGGGCCAAAGCTCACTTTCGGCTCACCCCCTCTCCGCTCGGACACTTGTGTTACGCAGAAACGGGTCCGACTACAAGGGCAATCAGCTGTAATCCAATGAACCGAAAATCATGAAATTCGCGTTAGCTATAAGTATAATATACTGAGATACAAACAAATAATCGGCAATGCTGGTACATATAAACGGTGCGGAATGCATAGGAATAGATGCCGTCAGAGTCATCGTGGAGGTGGATGTCACGCGAGGCATAGGCATACATTTGGTCGGGCTGGCGGACACTGCCGTCAAGGAGAGCCTGCTCAGGACCACCACGGCGCTGCAAGGCTCTGGCTACAGGATTCCGGGGATGAAAATAGTCATAAACCTTGCCCCTGCGGACCTGAGGAAGAACGGCAGCGGCTACGACCTGCCCATAGCCCTCGGCATAATCGCAGCCTCGGAGCAGGAGAATTTCGCGGAGGTGGGAGACTTCCTCATAATGGGGGAATTGGGCCTGGATGCTTCGGTGCGGCCGGTTCCCGGGGCCATAGTCCATGCCTGCATGGCCAAGGAACTGGGACTAAAGGGGATAATACTTCCCGAGGCCAATGCGGAAGAGGCGTCGCATATCGAGGGCATCAAGGTGTACGGGGTACGCAGTCTCAGGGATGCCGCAGCCATACTCAAGAGAGGCAGCCGGGAATGCGAAGCACTCGGGCTGTCCCACATAGCGGAAAAGTCTTCAGCCAAAAGCTGTTATGCCGAACCGGAAGTGGACTTTGCGGACATAATAGGACAGGAAAGCGCGCGCAGGGGCATGGAAATAGCCGCCGCGGGAGGACACAACGTAATCATGGTGGGGGCGCCGGGCTCGGGGAAAACCAGCATGGCCAAGGCACTTGCGGGCATACTGCCGCCCATGACAGCCGAAGAAGCGATAACCACGGCCAAAATCTACTCCGTTGCGGGACTTTCGGACAGAAGGGCAGGAATGGAAAACCGCAGGCCCTTCCGCGCTCCTCACTGCTCGGTGTCCGGAGCCGCCCTGACCGGAGGAGTTTCGAGTGGAAGGATAATCCCGGGAGAAGTCTCCTTAGCCAACAACGGGGTGCTTTTCATAGACGAGTTCGGCCAGGTGCCGAGGCATATAAGCGAAACCCTCAGGGGCCCGCTCGAAGACAGGCGGATAGTGGTGTCGCGGCTCAGGTCGAAGGTATCTCTGCCCGCCTCCTTCATGCTCGTGGCCGCTTCCAACCCCTGCCCCTGCGGATATTTCGGCGAGGGGGACCGTTGCACCTGCCTTCCCCACAAGAGGGACGCCTATATGTCGAAACTGTCCGGGCCCGTGATGGACAGGATAGACATACAGCTAAGGGTGAGGCCCGTACCTGCGGAAAAACTTGCGGCACATCTCAGGGAACAAATGGCTGCGGGTCGGGGGAAGGCCGTATCGGAGCCGAGTTCGGCAATAGCGTCGAGGGTGGCGGCCGCAAGAGAAAGGCAGAGACTGAGGTTCGAGGGCCTGGGGATTTCCACCAACGCCGAAATGAACAATGCGATGATAAGGCGTTTCTGTCCGTTGGGAGAGGACAGCCAGAAACTTCTTGCGAGCCTGAGCGGAAGTTCCGGCCTGTCGGTAAGGGCGTGCATGAGGGTTATCAGGATAGCGCGGAGCATAGCCGACATTGAGGGGGCGGAGGCTATAGAATGCCGGCACATAGCCGAGGCCGCAAGTTTCCGCTCCCTCGAAAAGATAGAGAACCTGGGCGTCTGAACTTGCGGAAAGGCAAATTATATGTTACATTTGACCGATTGGCCTATTGAGAAAGGTATTTATGGCGCAGGAAATCGAAAGGAAATTCTTGGTTTGCGGCGATTTCAGAACGGCGGCAAGCGGGAGCGTGAGGATAAGCCAGGGCTATCTTAATTCCTGCCCCGAAAGGACTGTAAGGGTACGCATTCGGGGAGAGAAAGCCTTCATTTCGGTAAAGGGACCCGAAGAAAACGGGCATATAGGCCGCTTCGAATGGGAAAAGGAGATTCCCGTGCAGGACGCCGCCGAACTCCTGGGCTTGTGTGAAGCGGGAATCATCGACAAGACGAGATACTTCGTGCCTGAGGGAGCATATCTTTTCGAGGTGGACGTATTCCACGGCGACAATGAGGGGCTGATTGTAGCGGAAATCGAGCTTGAGAACGAGAATGAAGACTTTCCCCGGCCGGGATGGCTCGGAAAAGAAGTGACATCGGACGCACGCTACTACAATTCCCGGCTCTCGGGCCACCCGTACAAGGACTGGCAATCAATTTAACAACAATACTGTACTACTATGACCACAGACACTATTCTATTCTACCTTGTTCCTTTGGCGTCGGTCATCGCATTGGCTTTCGCCTACATCTTCTTCAGACAGATGATGAAGGAAGATGAAGGGACCCCCACGATGAGACAGATTGCCCAATTCGTCAGGGAAGGAGCAATGGCCTACCTGAAACAGCAATACAAGGTAGTCATTATCGTATTCCTGATTCTCGCAGTACTTTTCGCCGTGCTTGCATACGGTTTCAATATCCAGAACACTTGGGTACCCTTCGCCTTCCTGACCGGAGGATTCTTCAGCGGACTGGCGGGCTTCATAGGGATGAAAACCGCCACCTACGCATCGGGACGAACCGCAAGCGCATCGAGCAGAGGGCTCAATGACGGACTGAAAGTCGCTTTCCGCAGCGGTGCGGTGATGAGCCTTACCGTAGTGGGTCTCGGCCTGCTGGACATTTCCGTATGGTACATCATTCTCGACAATTTCCTCGACATGGAAGGGCCCCATAAGCTCGTCACGATTACGACCACCATGCTGACCTTCGGAATGGGAGCCTCTACCCAGGCACTGTTCGCCAGAGTGGGAGGAGGAATCTACACCAAGGCCGCAGACGTGGGGGCTGACCTCGTGGGCAAGGTGGAAGCCGGCATACCCGAAGATGACCCCCGCAACCCGGCGACCATAGCCGACAATGTGGGTGACAATGTGGGCGACGTGGCCGGTATGGGAGCCGACCTGTACGAGAGCTACTGCGGTTCGATACTCGCAACCATAGCCCTGGGAGCCTCTGCCTTCCTGAACGACGGCACGGCCCTGCAGTTCAAGGCCATACTTGCTCCCATGCTCATAGCTGCCGTGGGAGTAGTCCTTTCAATCATAGGCATTTATGCCGTGCGTACAAAAGAAGGCGCAGGCATGAAGCAGTTGCTGAAATCCATGTCGGTGGGCACCAATCTCAGCTCCGTTCTGATTGCAGTCTTCACCTTCCTGATACTCTATCTTCTCGATATGCCGAACTGGTGGGGACTCTCGCTTTCGGTAGTCGTGGGACTCGCAGCCGGAGTAATCATAGGCCGCTCCACCGAATACTATACCTCTCATTCGTACAAGCCTACCCAGAAGCTCGCAAAGAGCTCCAAGACAGGTCCCGCCACGGTGATAATCTCCGGAGTGGGACTTGGAATGGTTTCCACGGCCATACCCGTGATAACTATCTGCTTTGCAATCATCCTTGCGTATCTGGCGGCCAACGGCTTCGCCGGCGGCAATATCCTCGGAGCCGAGTACCTCAGCCACGGACTCTATGGCATAGGTATAGCCGCGGTCGGCATGCTTTCCACCCTCGGAATCACCCTTGCCACCGATGCCTACGGACCCATAGCTGACAATGCCGGAGGAAATGCGCAGATGAGCGGTCTCGAGCCCGAAGTGCGTGAAAGGACCGATGTCCTCGATGCGCTCGGCAACACTACCGCCGCCACCGGAAAGGGTTTCGCCATAGGTTCGGCCGCCCTCACCGCCCTTGCCCTGCTCGCCTCGTACATAGAGGAAATCAAGATAGGTCTCGACAGGATAGGGAAAACGATTACCAATGCGGCCGGTGAGGTAATAGACGCGGCGAATGCCACCATTCCCGATATTATGAGCTACTATCAGGTAGACCTGATGAATCCTTTGGTGCTGGCCGGCGTATTCATCGGCGCCATGATGGCCTTCCTGTTCTGCGGCCTGACCATGAACGCCGTAGGACGGGCTGCCGAGAATATGGTTCTGGAAGTCAGACGCCAGTTCAGGGAGATAAAGGGCATACTTACCGGAGAAGCCACTCCCGATTACGCCCGTTGCGTGGAGATTTCCACCAAGGGAGCCCAGAAGGAGATGCTGCTGCCTGCACTGCTTGCGATATTTGTGCCCATAGCCGTGGGTCTTATCCTTGGCGTAGCCGGCGTAATGGGACTGCTGATAGGCGGACTCGGAGCCGGATTCGTGCTCGCAATCTTCATGGCCAACTCGGGCGGGGCCTGGGACAATGCCAAGAAGTTCGTGGAAGAAGGCAATCTCGGAGGCAAGGGCAGCGAATGCCATTCTGCCACCGTGGTGGGTGACACCGTGGGCGACCCCTTCAAGGACACCTCCGGACCTTCACTCAACATTCTCGTGAAGCTCATGAGCATGGTAGCCATAGTCATGGCCGGAGTAACTGTAACCATCAGTCTGTTCTGACAATAAGCGGGGCAGAGACGTAGAACCGATGTCAAATCAGATGAGAAGATTTTCATACATACTCCTTGCACTGACTGCCCTGCTGTTGTCGGGCTGCCGGGGCGTGTCCGTGCAGGAGACGGAAGCCGATGACGGATGCTTCGGCCTCCATCCGCTCATACAGAACATTCCCGACAGACAGAAGCTCTCCCTCGACGGGAGCTGGAAGGCTTTCATTGACCTCTACGAAACGGGCTACTACGACTACAGGCGCAATCCGATGAGAGATGACCAGACCTTCTTCGCGGACAGGAGCTTCAATGATGACCGCACCGTGCTCGTGGAATATGATTTCGATACCGCGGGCACCCTCGAGGTTCCCGGAGACTGGAATACCCAAAGGCCTGAACTGTATCTGTATGAAGGTACTATATGGTACAGGCAGCAGTTCGAAGGCGCACCCGCAGAGGGCACGAGGACCTTCCTCTACTTCGGAGCCGCCAACTACGAGGCCGTGGTGGGGGTAAACGGACATCCCATAGCCCGGCATATCGGAGGTTACACGCCTTTCAATATCGAAATTACCGACCGACTGACAGACGGGGAGAACACCGTGATAGTCAAGGTGGACAACAAGCGCAGAATGGAGGGAGTGCCTACGGTCAACTCCGATTGGTGGAACTACGGCGGCATCACCCGCAGCGTGTGGCTGGTAAACGTCCCTGAGACCTTCATACGCGACTACAGCGTGCAACTCTCCGAGGACCGCAGCAGCATTTACGGATGGGTGCAGCTGGACGGAAAGGACGCCATGCAGGACATCAGCCTCAGCATCCCCGAACTCGGTGCCGCAGCCGAAATGACAGCGGACGCTAACGGCTATGCGGAATTCCGTATGGACGCAAATCCGGAACTCTGGTCACCCCGCAATCCCAGGCTCTATGACGTGCTCATAGAATCAGATTCCGACCGTGTGCGCGACAGGATAGGCTTCCGTACCATAGAAACCGAGGGCACGAAGATACTTCTGAACGGGGAGCCCATATTCCTCAAAGGTATATGTATACACGAGGAAGAGCCTTATCTGCCCGGCGGAAGGGCCACTTCAGAAGAAGATGCGCGTACCCTGCTGGGCTGGGCGAAGGAGCTCGGCTGCAATTTCGTGAGGCTCGCCCACTATCCCCACAACGAGTATATGGTCAGGACGGCAGAGGAACTCGGCCTGCTCGTTTGGGACGAGATTCCCGTCTACTGGACTATCCAATGGGAAAATCCTGAGACTTACATGAATGCCGAACACCAGTTGAGCGAAATGATAGGGCGGGACAAGAACAGGGCGGCCGTGATTATATGGTCAGTGGCCAACGAGACCCCGCACGGGGATGCAAGGCTGGAATTCCTGCGCAAGCTGATAGCCAGGGCCGGTGAACTCGACGGTACAAGGCTCGTGAGCGCCGCCATGGAGAAGGATTATCTCGACCCCTACACCCTTACCGTGGGAGACGAACTTGCCCGCTACACCGACGTTATCAGCTTCAACCAGTATGTGGGCTGGTACGACGGGAACAACGAGAAATGCGACAGCCTGACCTGGGTATTCAGCCACGAGGCCCCCGTAATCATCACCGAGATGGGCGGAGGTGCCAAGTACGGACGTCACGGCCCCGTGGACGAGCGTTTCACCGAGGAATACCAGAATGAACTCTACGTGAAGAATCTCGAGATGCTCGACAGGATAGACGCATTGGCAGGGGTGACGCCATGGATACTCAAGGATTTCCGTTCGCCACGCCGCTTCCTGCCCGAAATCCAGGACGATTATAACCGCAAGGGACTGTTCTCGGAGAAGGGCGAGCGCAAGCAGGCTTTCTATACCTACCGAGACTGGAGAGCCTCGGAATAGCGGAAACTGCGCAGCTCATAAGCGTTTAAGGGTGAGTCGGAATCGCTTCGGCTCACCCTTAAATTTATTCGTGCCTGTATTGAAACAGGGAGGCGGTGGAAATTCTCTACCCCGCCCCTTCAACGGATTACTCGATACTGAGCGCGGCGAGATTGCTCTCCAATTGGGCAACCGAGCTGGCGCCTATGATGACCGAGGTCACTTCCTCAAGTCTCAGGGTCCAGTGGAGGGCGTACTGCGCGAGCGTCACTCCCCTTTCCGAAGCCTCCGCATTCCACTTGAGAATCTGTTCCTGCACTTCGGGGGTGAGGGCATCGGGCTTGAGGAAGCGGCTGTTGGTCATGCGTGAACCCTCGGGAACCCCGTCAATATATTTCCCCGTAAGCAGGCCCTGGGCGAGGGGTGAAAATGCCACAAAGCCGACGCCCTCGGACGCCGCCTGCGGTATTATATCTTCCTCTACTGCCCTGTCGAGCATATTGTATCTGCCCTGATATACCAGACAGGGCACGTGTTGTTCGCGCAGATAGGCATAGGCCTTCGCCGCCATGTCAGCGGGGTACTTGGAGAGCCCCACATACAGGGCCTTGCCCTGACGCACTATGTCCACGAGGGCCTGCATGGTTTCCTCGAGGGGCGTCACAGGGTCGGGACGATGGGAATAAAAGAGATCCACGTAGTCCAAGCCCATGCGCGCAAGGCTCCGGTCTATCGAGGCCATAAGAGTCTTGCGTGAACCCCACTCTCCGTATGGCCCGGGCCACATGTCATGTCCGGCCTTGGTGGCAATAATCAGTTCATCCCTGTGAGATTTGAGGGAGCTTTTGAAAATCTCGCCGAAGCGTGTCTCTGCCGAACCATAGGGCGGCCCGTAGTTGTTCGCCAGGTCGAAGTAGGTTATGCCGTGGTCGAAGGCATATTCGAGTATTGCACGACAGGTCTCCGGGTCGGAATTTTCGCCGAAGTTGTGCCAGAGGCCGAGGGATATTTCCGGCAGCAATATTCCGCTGCGTCCGCATCTGCGGTATTTCATCACCTCGTAACGGGGCTCGCTAAGTCTGTAATTTTCCATAGAATCAAATATTGAATTATAAACCTTGGTTTCGGTGTCGGATCTGTGGTTTGTCGTATCAGCGCACAAGCCGGAAGTTAATCATATCCGTCAAGAATAACAAATGCCCCAGAACCGGCACGAGGGCGCAGAGTCAACCGACAAGTGCAATTTACGAAATTAGATTAAAGAATTCATTTTT
>CAZMTY010000004.1:56489-64726 GCA_964569595.1 uncultured Muribaculaceae bacterium | reverse complement strand
TTCACATTCGTTAACCAGGCCTTACGTTCGATAATTTTCCAACACTTGATAGACTCTATCCGGACAATTCCTCAATTGGCAAATTTGCCAATTAGAAGTTAATGCCTATATTTACTGCAACTTAATTTCTGTGGGGACACCACGCTAAAAACGATATGGAAATTATGGATAAAAATCTCAAAAAATTCATGGCCACCGAGACAAGGTCTCGTGCCCAAATCCTCGATGACTATCATGTCGAGGTTCAAACCCAGGATGGGGAAATCTTCAAAATTTTCTCGGATATAGCTAAATACGATAGCGATGAGTACAAGGCTTATGTTCTGCATTTGATTGAATTCATTTTTGACAGGAATTTCTCGGACGATAAGGAGAAAATGGTAAATCGTATTCACCGAGATATGATCTTAAATGCCGTTCACTCATTAGGTATGGATTCAGGCAACAGACAGTCTGAACGGCAAAGAATTGGGCAGCGCATAAAAGAACTTAGGGAATCAAAGAAAATGGAGGCGAGAGACCTTGCAATCCTTACCGGGATTGATGCTGCAAACCTTTCAAGAATTGAGCAGGGTAAATACTCTACAGGGATAGACATACTCTCTCGCATCTGTGTCGTCCTTGATGCCCATCTTGACCTTGTTCCCAATAAATAGGCGCACATAGTTATGGCTACGATTAAATATCAGTACGCTCTGAATGAGTGTGGAAAGTACGTCAATATCAAAGATGTAAGGCCTGACGAGAGGTACGTCCACAAATACTACTGCCTTAATTGCAGATCAGAGATGATTCCGAGATTGGGAAACAAAAGAACTTGGCATTTCGCGCACAGCAAGGAAGATGGTCACTGTGGCACCGAAAGCTACTTACATAAATTGGCCAAACTCATGATAAAAGAGAAATTTGACAAAAAAGACTCTTTTATTATTGAGTATCATCAAGATATAATGTGTTCTGACCTTATGCAATGTCCTTTTGCGAAGGGAAATAACTGCCATTCCAAGAAACCTGTACAATTCAATCTAAAGAAGTTTTACGATGAATGTAGGGAGGAACAAGCCGTGGGCAACTATATTGCTGACCTGTTGCTGAGCAGTTCTACCAATTCTAATAGAAAGCCGGTCTTGATAGAAATCCATGTGACGCACAAAAGCACAGAGGCGAAATGCAAGTCCGGCTTACGAATTATTGAGATCCGCATTAAAAACGAGGAAGACATAAATAAACTCTTATCTGCCCCTATTGTAGATAATTACGATAAATATAATCGAAGCCCTGGCGAGCCTATGGTAAGGTTCATAGGGTTCAAAGAAAAGTCCCTTACTTCTAAGCCCTTGAAAAACAGGAATATACCGCGTTTCTATCTGTTTCGCAGTGGAAAAGCCCATGTGAGCAACATGGACGATTTTATGTCTTGCAGGGATGTTTATAAGAAAAATAAGCCAAACTCAATCTTTGAAGCAAGCATTGACTATTTACACCTTGGCAACTTGACTCCTTTCGACTTCGGATATGTGGCAGCAAGACAAAATGGAATTCAGGTAAAAACTTGTCGATTCTGCAAATATCACAAGAACGGATACGAGATAGGTTTTGGAGCGTCACTTATTTTCTGCTGTATGTACAAAAAATACGGCACTCCTATGTACCCCGAGCCACCACACGCAAAAGAATGTGAATACTATTGTGAGGACAAGGCACGGATTGATGAGATCACATCTCAAATGCCGACTATAGTTGTAGCAGGGCAAGAGAAGATACGGTGATACTGTTCCTAAATCCTCTCCCCACAAAACAAACACCTATCCCGGCAAAATGCTTCGCACACTTTGCCGGGACGGTATTATAAACTTCATTTGCATTTTTTGGGAAGACCAACACTTAGATCCGCCAAAACAGGCAAGTGTATCTACCCTTTGAATCGCCTCATGCCCATATCCGGGGGATCTCCTCCCTACTGTCGCGTTCGCTTAGTGAGCTTTTGGGGCGTTTCCTGACCACACCGAACGCCGCCTACACGAGAAATGTCCAGACGAGTTATTGCGTCATTTTATTTATTTAGTGGACACTTCTGCACCCAAAGCCATGCTCCAGGCAATCATTTCTGATGAACGGCATCCCTGAATATACCGACATATTGCGATTGCCCGCAAAATGCAGGAGCCATAACTTTGCGCAGTCCGTCAAGGCAAATGGAATTGTGGGAAGCTGTTTGCTACACAGAGGGCAATAGAATGAAACCAGATAAAGCATTATAGTCATGAGTTTTATAAACAGACTTCTGCAGAATACCCGCAAGCCGGAAGGCTTTTGGGGCCGCTTCATGATGACCGGCATGAACATAGGACATGCACCGCTTTCTAACTGGGGCATGTCCCTGCTCAAATGGCAGCCGGAGTGGTCCGTTTTAGACATAGGATGCGGAGGAGGAGCAAATCTTGCCAAATTGATGAAACTCTGTCCGCAAGGAAAAGTCTATGGCGTGGACTATTCACGGGACAGCGTCCGTTTTTCCATGAGACACAACAGAAAAGAGCTGGGACAACGCTGTTTCGTAGAACAGGCCTGTGCCGACAGCCTTCCTTTCGCTGCAGGCTCGTTCGATGCAGTGACCGCTTTCGAGACAATCTATTTCTGGGGTGACCTTGAAAAATGCTTCAATGAAACGGCCAGAGTACTCAGACCGGGAGGGAATTTCCTGATATGCTGCGAAGCCTCCGACCCCTCGAATACACAATGGACAGACCGTATAGAAGGCATGAGGATATATGAGGAAGAAGAACTGCGCGCAACACTTTCGACAAGCGGATTTTCTGACATCCGGACCTTCCGCAAAGGAAGTTTCTTCGGCATGACAGCCAAGAAAAACCTGCCCCGGGCCTGAGCGGGGTCGTCAAGTTGGAATAAGGAACACAAGGGCGACTTCCTGCCTGGACTTGTCAACATGAACGATCTGACGATTCAGAACAGTTTCAAATGTCTTAATCCCACGTCAGGGAATTTCGCAACTGCGCACAATTTTTTCGAGAGGGCGCTCCCTTAGCTGTAGAACTTTAGTCGGTTCAGTGAATTTTATTGCCTTGTTCAAAAGAAGAACCCACGCAAAGAAACCGAAAGTCACGCAGAGACCGCGACCATAGGCAGCAAGATCTCCCTGATAAGGGCGCATGGGATTAAGGCGGTTTTACGCCTGTTTACTGCAAAGGGGAAAGAGTTCAACTGACAATTCTCTCATACTTATCAGCCCTGGCAAGCGCACAAAAGAAGTGCAAAAACAAAGCATACAAATTTACCTGCACTATACGTATCAAAAGTTTCCACTTTAAGACAAAGCCATAACAGAAAATTGCCTGACTATTGCTCAAGCTAAAGCATTGAATCTTCAGCAAATATTTTTACGGAATTTGTTGTTTTTTTTTTTGAAATTTTTTATACTCGCGTTAACAATGATGTGAATAGAAAATGGCGGGTTTAGTGATTAGCCAAATAGGGTATCATGACTGTATCGTGAGTTTTGGCAGCGTCTTGTTTTCAGAGGGTGAGTTGATTTTGAGTCGCCACCTTCGGACATACAGCCCAATCGGCGCCGAACTACTACCACAACAGACCATAAGAGAGGCTGATAATCAACCGGGGTGTGGCCTGCGTCATAGGACCGCTCCTCCGGGTAGGTCGGCTGTGGCAGGTCATGACGACGTTAACAGTGGCTCTACGTTTTCGTTTACCCGTTCTCGTCCATGTCGTTGCTGTTTTGCAAATTCTTTATTGTCTAACTTAAATAAAGTGTAAAATGAAAAGTAAAAGTAAAACAACAGCTGCAGTACTCGCCTTTTTCTTAGGAGGTCTTGGTATTCACCGTTTTTATCTCGGCCAAACGGGATTGGGTATTTTATACCTTGTATTTTGCTGGACCGGTGTTCCGAGTCTTATCGCTCTAATAGACTTTTTCTGTTTCCTGTTCAAGAGCAAAGAGGCTTTCGACAACAAGTACAACGTGGCAGCCGCCGCCTAATAACAATGTGAATTACCTTAAATTGGGACATTCAACACAAGATTTTGCAAGTCTCTCGAACAGTGACGAAATCAAAAAGGTATAATAACCCAAGAAGAGTTCGACCTTAAGATGAAGACTTTATCAAAATTTAAAAATGCGAGGCTGCGGCTTCGCATTTTTAAATTTTAAAGTAATATCCTTGTCAAGACGCTCGGGAAAAAGAATCATTTGTTTGGGATTGCAAAATTATATCTGGCGAGTTTTACCGGACAGCAATGATATATTATACCACCTGACAGGCACGCATGTGCTTGTCAGGACATACAACAAATGCGTTTGCAATTTGTTCCATCGTGTTGAAACGTCGGAAATTTCAATTAACGAGATTAGCTAAAGGAACAAGTCACGTCCGTGTTTTTTGTATGTGCCCCACATGATAACGATTAAAACGCCAAAATATTTTTGTTTATGAAAAAATCAATTCTCGACTTCATTAGGTGGGATGGTGAAATTGGCGTACTTGCATATCGTCATCCAAAGGCCAACATCAGCAAGTATTCCAAGCTCCAGGTCAACGAAGCCCAAGAGGCTGTCGTTGTCGTTAATGGAACCAGGTCCCAGAAGTTTGGTCCCGGTCAGTACGACATGGATTCGCCAAACTATCCAATCCTCAGAGCTTTCTATGGTATTCCCTTCGGAGGTGAGAATCCATTCACCGTTCAGGTATGGTTTGTCAACAAACTCACCCCCAAGGATATCGACTGGGGTATTGGAGATTTCCCGATCTATGATCAGACATTCCAGGCTCAGATTCCTATTGAAGTTCATGGAAAGTACGGCATTACCGTCTCGGATGCAGAACGCTTGATCCTCAAACTCGCACTCGGCTATCCGTCAAAAGGTGACGGTGCCATTCGCGTCACTGCGGATCATTTTACTGAGCAATTACGAGGGGAATTGACCGCTAAAACCAAAAGCCTTATTACAAAGGTGTTTGCGGCAAACAAGTATGGCATCAATGAGATTTCCGCACACTTGGAAGACATCTCAAATATTCTCTCTCCCGAGCTCAATTCATTCTTTGACGAATTCGGATGCTCCCTGTCCAAGTTTTACGTTACCACCATCGGTGTTGATACTTCTACCGAAGCAGGACAAATTGCTCAGGAGGCAATCAACCAGCAGACAGCCCAGAAGATTAGTGGTCATACCTGGCAGCAGGGCAAACTGTTTGAGACCGCACAGCAGGCTGTCAACAATTCTCAAGGCGGAGGAATTCTGGGTGCCGTTATGATGGCAGGCATGTTTGGCGGAATAGGCAGTGGCGTCAATACCGGTATTATGACTCCCAGCTATGGACAGCCTACACCGGCACCCGTCGGGAACGCACAACCTGCAGATCCGGCACCTGCACAACCGATGATTCGTGAAGTGTACTGCGCCCAGTGTAGCAGGAAATATACGACTGACAAACGTTTCTGTCCCAATTGCGGCAAGCAATATAGCCCTTGTCCCAAGTGTGGTGCAGACAACGACCCGAGTGCTGCCCGTTGCGTTACGTGTGGAACGCAACTCACTCCTAATGCGGGAAATGTTTGCGAGAACTGTCATTCTACAGTTGCTCCCGGGGCCGCCTTCTGTCCCAATTGTGGCAGACCCCTCTCTGAACAAAAATGCCCGCGTTGCGGGGCAAATACCAAAGGTGTGACCTTCTGTCCTAATTGTGGAATGAAAGTAAAATAAACGCAATGAAAAATTCTTCCAAAATAATCAGCATTCTCTTTCTCCTTGGGGGTCTGGGGATTATTATCGCTGCATATTCCCTTTTCTTGAAAGATATTCAGGAAGAGAAACTCTTCTATCTCAATATGGTTGCCACCTGCCTGGTATATGCCATCGCTTTCTTGAGGGGAACTGATCTTTTTGGCTCGGTTGACAAAGTTGCCGAGAACAGTTCCGGTTATGGGCTTAAGTGGTACGGAGTATGGATCTATGCCCCTCTTGCACTTGGTCTCATTATATTTTCCATCATTTTTGAATTGGGGTTCAATCTCTGTTTGATTGGACATCTTGCGTTATTGTTCATCCTGTTGTCATTCTTCTTCCTCGGCTCTGTGGTGAAGAATAACGTAAATGAGGTCATAGGCAATATTGAGGCCCGCAAGTCCGGCTTGAAAGAAATATCGGCACAGATTGCTTTGCTTGAAATGCAGAGTAAACTGGGCAAGGGCCCCTCTTATCAAGAAGCAATTGACAAACTGAAAGAGAATGTACGATTCATCACAGCTTCTGATGATCCGGTCGCCGTTGCTTATGAGAACAAACTGATTGAGAAGATCAGGTTAATTGTCAGTCAGCTCGAGCATAATTCACAAACCGCGGAGGTTATTAATGCAGAATTTGATGAATGTATGTCAATCATAGAGTTACGTAAAAAACAATACTAATCGATTAACAATATGGAAGGAAAGATATTTAATGACTCCGCCAACCTCTATCAGGATCAGGCTAAAGTCTTATATGAGTACTATAAAACTGCGGCAGAAAAGATTGTCAACGAGGAGAAAATCTATGAGGACAAGATTGAAAATGCCGAGTATCAGATAAAGAAATACAACGAGGACATGGGAAAGGTCAAAACGGCCCGAACCATCGGTTGGATTTTCTGCTGGACTTTGGTTGGATTAATTGTGGCTCTTGTTAAAAACTCAAAGGTAAAAGAGTTTGAGGGCCTTATTGATGAACAAAACAAGGAGATTGCCAAGTTCAAGCAGGCACATAAGGATATCTTCCGTGATTATCGCGTCACAAAGATGGGCGTAGCCTATGTTCCGGTGGCAAAGAGAGTCGCATATAACGACAAGAGCTTCATTGTTGACCAGAGTGGTATCACTGACAATGAGAAGTTTACATTGCAGGTCATTAAACAAAACGAACTTATCAATGAGGCCGTTGCAGCTCTTCAGGACCTTTCGAAGAGCGCTCCTATAGTTGAAAGCTCTACCGAACCCGAATCTGTCAACACAAGTGATTTGTCCAGGTCTATCCAGAAGGTCAACTTCAACGATTACTTTGGAAAACTTGATCGCACTCTCAGAACCATTTCATATAGTCTCGGCAATATTGAAGAGTATAATGTCGAACTTCCGGTTGTATTTCCTGACACCGAGTATGCGAAATTCCTGAAGGAACATGCTGCCACCAAGGCGGATGGATCTCCTATTTTCAACGTGTTTGACACAGCTCGGTTTGATGGCGACATCAAGCGCTTTAATGAACTGAACGAGACGAGGAAAGCTCTTTCCAATCAATCCGAGCAGGTTGACACGGTTCTCAAGACTCTTATGGTGGATATGGCCGATGCAGTTCAGTCAACCGCCGCCAAAAAGGTCGCCTCTGCAGGCACACTTGTAGAGTACTCCAACCGCATTCTCTTTAACATCTTGAAAGCGCCATATAATTTCTATTCCCCCGTCCTTGAGGCTGAGGAAATAGAAAGGATTAGGAATGAAAAATTTGACTATGAGTCCGTTGACTATAGCTACAAGCCCTTCAACCTTCGTGACAGTTCTAAGGTAAAACTGGACATTCGCTCAATGAGTTGGATTGCTGACGACGGCAGTCGAACTACTGTTCCTTTCGGCGTGAACCAAATTCAGTATGAGATTATTGCTCCTATCGTGTCTAACCTCTTGAAAGACACTCGCAAGGAACGGATTGAGATATATAACCATATCAAGGACCAAAAGTTGAGCTATCTCAACAAGTGGCACCAGGATACGGAGGATTTCTATGGTAGAAACCGTGCTGAAGCCGCCGACATCATCAATCTCATGCGTAGCACTTTGTCTGAGTACAGCGCTGCGTATAACACCCTGGCCGCTTATAAGAAGACCGAGAAGACAATGAGAGAGGAACAGTCCCTTGAGTCCGCGGTCACAGAAACCCAGGATAATTCCGCTGAGGTTCTTGCCGGATACCAAGCACAGGCACAGCAGGTCACGCAGACCCAGCAAGAGTTTTCTGATTACATGGAACGTCTGCATGAAGATATTGACGCAAGAGCCGAGAAATTTGGATATGTCGAGTATTACGACGCATCTCTCCGTGATAAGAGAGCAAGAGATACAGCTGTCGCAGCAGACAATGTTAACCTTCTTGACAATCGTCGTAAGCCGCTGGCCGAAGTCAATCCTCTCTTGGCCCAGAATTCTGAACTTCCGCCAGAGCCCAGCATTGA
>CAZMTY010000004.1:0-56389 GCA_964569595.1 uncultured Muribaculaceae bacterium | reverse complement strand
AAGTCAATCCTCTCTTGGCCCAGAATTCTGAACTTCCGCCAGAGCCCAGCATTGAAAAGGAAGCATATAAATATGCAGGCATCAACCTGAATACCGTTGCGAAAGAAGCTCTTGATGGGTTGGAAGAGGTTGAGCATACTCCTGTTTCCCGTGCAACCAAGGAAAGTGGTGAGCCCCAAAATGAACCTGAATTTACGACCGTGGATTCAGTAAAGAGAGCCCTTGCCGAGCTGAAGGAACTGGATGTCAATAACGAATATGGAGTTGACGGTCTTTTGGCAATGCTCGATGACGTACAGGCACAGATTCAGGCCGCAACGTCCGAGGAAGAGATGAACGCCGCATTTGCACAGTTGCACGATTTGAAGGAGGCTTCAAATAGTATCAAGGCTTATCTGGCAGTTCCCGAGGAGACCGAAGTTGACGAAAATTCGATTTCTATTGATCAGGTCGATGAAGCAAAACTGAATAAACAAGACGGAGAGTAATTATGGCAGATTTTAACTTCACTGTTGACACATCTCCGATGGCTTCGGAGATACGGTCTGTTTCAAATGGTGTAAACCGCGTTTCCGCTGCCGTGGTAGCTATGCAGGCAGCTGTTATTGCAGCTGAACAAGAGGGCGCGGATCATGTTTGTCAGAATGTGAATAAGGGTTTTTATTCCCTTATGCACTCGCAGATCTCCCAGAAGATAGCACAATTGACCAGCACTGTTGAGGCCAAGCTTCTTGAGTTAGGTCAATATGCTGCCGCTCTCAAGACTATTCAGTCTCGTATGACAACGGATTACAATATGATTTCCGGGCGCTATACGAAACTTTTCAAATCAATCAACAACAATCTTGAGGCTCGAGTCGCCGAACTTGACATGCCGGTGTTCAAATTGGTAGATAGAGATGTAAAGCTCGCGGAAAGCCGTATGAGACTGAATTCCGCCCAATTTACGGTTCATCAACTGGAGTCTGTATTATCGTCTCAATTGTTGGCTGCTTCGAAAGTTAAGGTGGATGCCGAAAAGACGCTTGAGGCTATCACGAGGTATATCAAAGACAGCAGTGTCCAAACGAAAAAATCCGACGCTTCCATGCAGGACACCCGGATAGATTCCGTAGAGGATATCTTCATTCCCGTTTCAATTGTCGAGTCGACTTCGGCCGTCGGTAACTATGCCATAAATTATTATGTCGCAAGAAGCGGTAATCCGGAGATTGACAAGAATATTGACGCATCAGTTCGGGAGCAATCTGTCAAC
The DNA here is from genome assembly GCA_964569595.1 of uncultured Muribaculaceae bacterium. Classification (GTDB taxonomy): domain Bacteria; phylum Bacteroidota; class Bacteroidia; order Bacteroidales; family UBA932; genus Cryptobacteroides. Next base: position 55,134 of record CAZMTY010000004.1, on the reverse strand, counting down.
TCGGTTTTACATGGTACATGGTCAAAAATTGATCCAAACGACATGGCAAATGTGGAGGCTGAATTCCACCAACTTCTGTTGAATTCCACGGAGGACAAGAGAGTTAAGGATGAAATCAAGAAGATGTTCAACATGACCAAGAATATTCAACAATTGAACCCTTGTACAGATGAGCTATAGACGAAGTTATACAGGTTATGTTCACTACTCGGGAACAGTGAGCTATCCGGCCAGCGAACACGGAGGCACCAAGACTTACTCGGGTTCTGAACCTGTCTATATCACAATTGACGTAGACACCGATGCCTTCGATGCCAGTGTTGTAAATTGTACCAATGCCGTTAACGTATTAACAGGTGCGGTTGTCGCAACAGAGGCTGCAGAGGTGGAGGCCAAACGCAGAGCATCAAAGCAAATAGCATCCAGCATAGTCAAGGGATTCTTTGAATATGTCGGTGCCGATCTTTCCCAGAAAATCCAGGAACTCGCAACAAAGTGCGAATCACTGTTTTTTGCTCTTATGGGGCATAAAGAGAACATCCTCTCAAAGAGCAAACAGATGCAAGATGACTACAACCGAATCACTAAGCGGTATTCCAAAATCTTTGAAGATTTGGACAAGGAAACCGCTTCGCGTATCGAAGTCCTTGACAGACTCACTTTCCAGTTTGCTGAAACTGCCCAGAATCTTATTGACAGGAATAGCAACACTGAATTGCTTGGAATATCAACGATTTCCGCCAATGAAAGCATAAAACTGGAGACGGTTCTTTCCTGCTCTCATGTCAAACAACAGGCAAGCATTCTTATAGCCAAGGCAAATGATTACCTTCTGGGCTCGTATCGGCTTGCAAATTCCGTCAGGGATATGCTCGATGAGCCTCAGGTAGAAGAGGACATCATGCTACCTGTAATATTTGTTGAATCTGTCCTTAATTCCGAGAACAAGGAGACCAAAATTATTGGTACTGGTGAAGAATTCACACCATCCGGAGAATCCATCGCTTCTCAACTTCGTTCCAAGTTCATGTCAAAAGACGTTGAATGGGATGACATGAAAACCGAGGATTTCGAAAAGGTGATTTCGTACGTCAATGCCGATGTGCAATCCGGTCAAATGGAAGACAGAACACTTAAAACCATGCTTGGGCTCTTGAACGACCAGGCTATTCAAACAATTAAAGCATAAGAATATGAAAGAATTAAATGAAATACAGTTCGATCGCGAGAACATTATATTGAACTCGAATAAAGTGCAGGGTTCAATTCTCCCTAAAAATGTCGGCGAACTTGACAGGGATGTAAAGATACAGAAAGACACTATTATTGACGGGGCCGTTTATGGCCACAAAATTGAGATTGAAAGCGGTGATGTTGACGTAAAGGGAGCCGCTTTTGCTCAGCTTGAGATCTACATCAACAGTGGAGCAAAAGGCGTAGTCAAGTTTGAGAAGAGCATCGGAGCGGTTGAATCTATCGTCTCCCATGCACGAAACTGTAAGGTCATGCTCCTCTCGGATGTCAATGCCCGTGAGGTTCGTCTTACCAATGCTTTTGTGGGCGGTAGTATCTTTGCAGACGACATTACCCTTGTAAACTGTGTGGTAATCGGTGGCGTTTTTGCAAACAAAGAACTCTCTCTTAGCAGTTGCATCGTTGGGACCTTCAATGCTCCGAGCGTTACGATGGAAGGAGACAATTCCCTGTTACTTCCCAGCGCCTTTTCGTTAGAGCCCGTTAACTACAATCCAAGTACGACGACTCTGTCAAATCTCGCCCTGGCAGATTTGGGCGCACTTTACAAAGGTGTTGCTCCCGCTGCCAATTCTGGCAAGATCAAAATGAATCTTGAAACCGATGAAGTAAAGAGTACTCTGACTTCCGACAACCGGCAGATCTCCGTGAGAAACTACACCGTCGTCGGGAAAGTACTTGCTGCGGATATGATTGATTGGGAGAAAATGCAAAACCATTTCCTGCTTACCGCTGCAAGCCTTAGCACTCAGCTGCTTAGTGTGTATGATTTAGGAATGGATGCCAAAGGAGAGAAAGCCGTGCTCACTCCGGAAAAGATATACGATTTCTTCATGGCTTTGATGCTTGGAAAGATTACCGTACCCGAGATAGATGGCAAATTTTCCATTGAATCCATCTCCGAGAACCTTCGATAAATTCTGACTTTCAGTTTCCTAAGTGTGAAGGTCAAAAGCTCACCAAGGGAGCGCCCTCTCGAACAAAATACTATAGGAAAGGGTGGGCCAAACCGGTCCACCCTCCTCTATCTTGAACAAGAGTCTACTCAGCCTTGGGCTCTTCGGAAGCCACCTCGGCAGGAGCGGCCTCGACAGCTGCAGGAGCCGGAGTCTCGGCTTTCTTGCCGCGGCTGCGACGGGTGGACTTCTTGGCGCTCTTGGCGGATGCAAGTGCAGCCTCGTTGAAATCCACGAGCTCTATGAGCGCCATCTCAGCAGCATCTCCCTTACGGAAGCCTGTGTGAAGCACGCGGGTGTATCCGCCCGGACGGTCAGCAATCCTGGGAGCCACGTTGCGGAAGAGTTCGGTCACTGCTTCCTTGGACTTCAGGTAGCTGAACACTACGCGACGGTTGTGGGTAGTATCCTCCTTTGACTTGGTAACAAGCGGCTCTACATAACTCTTGAGGGCCTTTGCCTTGGCTACTGTAGTGGTGATTCTCTTGTTGAGGATAAGAGAAGTCGCCAGGTTTGCAAGAAGGGCCTTGCGGTGTCCGCTTTTGCGACCAAGATGATTTACTGCTTTATTGTGTCTCATCTTTCAACGTTCTTTTTCTTGGGTTCGATATTATACTTTCTGACATCCATTCCAAAAGAAAGCTTCATCTTCTCGACCAGCACGTCAATTTCGTTGAGCGACTTGCGTCCGAAATTGCGGAACTTCATCAGTTCGTTGCGCGAATAGGACACGAGGTCGGCGAAAGTGTCGATGTCAGCGGCCTTGAGGCAGTTGAATGCCCTCACTGAAAGACCTACGTCGGAGAGTTTGGTCAGAAGCAGGTGCCTCATACGGAGCTGGGCCTCGTCCAGTTCCTTGCTGTCAGGCTCCACGGTGCTCTCGAGCGACATTTTCTTGTCGTCGGTGAACAACTTGAAGTGATAGATAAGGATGCTGGCCGCCTCGTGAAGGGCGGAATTGGGGGAGATGGAACCGTCGGTCACAATCTCCAGATTGAGCTTCTCGTAGTCGGTCTTCTGCTCTACACGGAAATTCTCCACGCTCCAGTTCACCTTGCGTATGGGAGTGTAGATTGCGTCCACGGGGATAGTCCCTATGGGGGCGCTGTCGTCCCTGAGTTCCTCCGCGGGCACGAAACCGCGTCCCTCGGTGATAGTCAGGGTCATCTCAAGTTTAACTGAAGGCTCGAGCGAACAGATATGAAGTTCCGGATTCAACACCATGAAAGAAGACAATCCCTTGGAGATATCTTCAGCCGTAAACTCCTGCTTGCCGCTGATGACGATGGTCGCCGTCTCGCTGTCGACGGATTCAACCATGCGACGGAGACGAACCTGCTTGAGATTCAGGATAATATCCTGCATACCCTCGATAACTCCGGGAATAGTCGCAAATTCGTGGTCCACGCCGGTAATCCGGATTTGGCTGATGGCGAAACCCTCGAGCGAGGCGAGAAGGATGCGACGAAGAGCATTACCGATAGTCTGGCCATAACCGGGCTCCAGAGGACGGAACTCAAAACGGCCGACGGTATCGGTGCTTTCGAGCATAATCACCTTGTCAGGTTTCTGAAATGCTAAGATCGCCATAATTTTTCTGGTGTTAACTATTACTTGGAGTAGAGGTCAACGATAAGCTGCTCGTTGATGTTTTCCGGTATCTCGGCCCTCGTGGGAAGGTTCAGGAACTTTCCGCTGAGAGTCTTCACGTCGAAATCCAGCCAGGGATACCTCGTTACTGAAGCTACGCTGCTCTGAATGACCTCCAGGCTCTTGGACCTCTCCCTTACGGCAACGGTATCTCCGGGCTTCACCTGGGTAGAGGGAATGGAGCATACGGAACCGTTGAGGGTGATGTGGTGATGGGACACGAGCTGGCGTGCGGCAGCGCGGGTGGGAGCGATTCCGAGACGGTAAACGATGTTGTCCAGACGGGACTCAAGCAGGAAAATCAGATTCTCACCCTTCTGACCTGACATGCGTGAGGCCTTGTTGTAGGTGTTGTGGAACTGACGCTCGAGAACTCCGTACATGTACTTCACCTTCTGCTTCTCCTTCAACTGCATGGAATAGTCCTTCTGCTTCTTGCGCTTGGCGGCGAGACCATGCTGTCCCGGAGGGAAGTTTCTTTTCTCGAAATATTTGTCTGAACCGAAAATGGGTTCACCGAACTTACGTGCGATTTTGGTGCTGGGACCTGTATATCTTGCCATGGTAATCCTGAATTAAGGTTAATTAAACTTTACGACGGCCTTTCGGTCTGCATCCGTTATGGGGCATCGGGGTAACGTCAACAATCTCGGTAACGGTGATGCCGGCGTTGTTGATGGTACGAATTGCAGACTCACGTCCTGCTCCCGGTCCCTTTACATAGCATTTAACCCTGCGCAATCCTGCGTCGTATGCAGTCTTGGCTGCGTCCTCGGCGGCCATCTGGGCTGCATAGGGGGTGTTCTTCTTTGAACCTCTGAAGCCGCACTTTCCTGCGGAACTCCAGCTGATTACCTGTCCCTGAGCATTCGTGAGAGACACGATTACGTTGTTGAAGGTTGATGAAATATGGGCCTCGCCATAAGCTTCAACCTTGACAACTCTTTTGGATGTTGTAGTTTTCCTTGCCATAAATCATCAGTTTTTACTTGGTCGCCTTCTTCTTGTTGGCAACAGTCTTCTTGCGTCCCTTACGTGTACGGGCGTTGTTCTTGGTGCTCTGTCCGCGAACAGGCAGTCCTATACGGTGACGTATTCCGCGATAGCAACCGATATCCATCAGACGCTTGATGGACAGCTGCACAGATGAGCGGAGCTCTCCCTCAATCTTGTACTCCTCGTTGATCTCGGTACGAATCTTCGCAATCTGATCGTCATTCCAGTCACCTACTTTGATAGAAGGATCAATGCCGCACTTCGCGAGTATCCTCTTTGCAGAGGGGCGGCCGATTCCGTAGATATAGGTAAGTCCTATCTCTCCCTGTTTGTTGTTTGGTAGATCAACACCGGCTATTCTTGCCATAATTATACTTTACTTAATTGTTTACTTGTTATTATCCCTGGCGCATCTTGAACTTCGGATTCTTCTTGCAGATGACGTAGAGGCGACCTTTGCGCCTTACGATCTTGCAGTCCTCGCTACGCTTCTTAATGGATGTCTTGACTTTCATATCCGTGAATGTTTATTTGTATCTGAAAGATATTCTGCCCTTCGTTAAATCGTACGGTGAAATTTCTACTCTAACTCTGTCGCCAAGTAGAATGTGGATAAAGTTCATTCTCATCTTGCCCGAAATATTACAGAGCAGGACGTGTCCGTTCTCAAGCTCGACCTTGAACATCGCGTTGGGAAGGGTCTCTATAACCTTTCCATCTTGTTCTATCGCTACCTGTTTTGACATAAAAATTACACTTTAAAATTTAATTCCGCCATCTTTCTCGATGAAATCAAAAGTTGAGAGCTGTTCGGCGTGGCCTTTCCGGACAACAATCGTAAGCTCGAAATGAGCCGAGTTCCTGTGGTCCGCCGTGTGAATCGCCCATCCGTTCCTGTCGAGATAGACGGCCTTTCCACCGGCATTTATCATAGGCTCTATGCAGAGCACCATTCCGTCGACAAGGTGTGTACCCTTTCCGCGCCGCCCGTAATTGGGGACTCCGGGATTTTCGTGCATTTCCTTGCCGATTCCGTGGCCTTCCAGCTCACGGACAACCGAGAACCCGAACGATTCGGCGTACGACTGTACCGCGTATCCGATATCGCCTATCCTCGCACCTGCCACAGCGGCACCTATACCCTTGTACAACGACTCTTTTGTCACGTCGAGGAGCTTGCGCGTGTTTTCGTCAATCTCTCCGACGGGGAAGGTGTAGGCGGAGTCACCGTTGTAGCCCTTGTAGAGCGTTCCTATGTCAGCGGTGACTATGTCGCCTTCCTTCAGCACGTAGTCCGACGGAAATCCATGGACCACCACGTCGTTGACCGAAGTACAGATGGCTGCGGGGAAGCCCTCAAACCCGAGGAAGCTGGGGATTGCCCCGTGGTCACGGATAAAAGTCTCGGCTACCCTGCTCAACTGCATAGTTGTCACACCGGGGGCAACCGCCTTACCGACTTCTGCCAGTGTCCTGGAGACGAGAATCGCATTCTCGCGCAAAAGCTCAATCTCTTCCTCTGTCTTAGGCCTGATCACAACTTTCAGATTCTAATTCAAAGAACTTTTACAATCCTGAGCGTCCGCTCAATCTGCCGGTCTTCATCAGGCCGTCATAGTGGCGCATCAGCAGATAACTTTCCACACGCTGCAACGTATCGAGCACAACTCCTACAAGAATCAGCAGTGAGGTACCGCCGTAGAAACTTGCAAACTGGTTGTTGATACCGAAAACCATCGCAAGCGCGGGAAGTATGGCAATGATACCGAGGGCAATGGAGCCGGGGAGAGTCACTCTCGACATAATACTGTCAAGGTATTCCACGGTCTTCTTGCCGGGCTTCACTCCCGGGATGAATCCTCCGTCGCGCTTCATGCTCTCGGCCATCATGGTCGGATTGACGGTGACGGCGGTGTAGAACCAGGTGAAGACTACGATGAGGAGGAAGAATATAAGGTTATACCATACACCTGTATAGTTGCTGAGCGCGGCGGCCAGTCCACGGGTGGCATCCCAGCGGGAGAAGATGAGCGGGAAGAGCATCAACGCCTGGGCGAAGATGATAGGCATAACGCCTGCCGCATTAATCTTCAGGGGAATGTACTGACGGACCCCACCGTATTGGCGGTTTCCTACCACCCTCTTGGCATATTGTACGGGCACCTTGCGGACTGCCTGTACCAGCGCGATGGCAGCAACGATAACGAAGAACCAGAGGAGCAGCTCTACGATGACGAGAAGCAGACCGCCGTTGTTGATAGAGAGCTTCTCGCCCACTTCTGCAAAGAGAGCGTAGGGCAGGCGGGCCACGATACCTATCATAATGATGATAGAGATACCGTTGCCTATACCCCTGTCGGTAATGCGCTCACCGAGCCACATCACGAACATCGAGCCTGACATCAGAATGGCCGTAGCCACCAGATTGTAGACAAAGTTGTTCCAGCCGAGCGTATGCACTGCCACGAAGGCAGCCTCGGGAATCTGGCTGTGGACGGTAGCCATGTAGGCGGGCCCCTGGATGAGGATGATAATCACTGTCAGCCAGCGGGTCATCTGGTTCATCTTCTTTCTTCCGCTCTCGCCTTCCATCTGCAGTTTCCTGAAGTAGGGCACGAACACGCCCAAAAGCTGGATGACGATGGATGCGGAGATGTAGGGCATCACACCGAGCGCGAAGATGGAAGCGTTACCGAAAGCTCCTCCCGAGAACATGTTCAGCAGGCCTACAAGACCGTCCTGGGTAGTGCTCTGGAGGGTGGCAAGCATCGAGGCGTCGATACCCGGAAGCACGACAAAACATCCCAGCCTATACACGAGTATAAGCAGGAATGTGTATACGAGCCTCTTTCGGAGCTCTTCAATCTTGAAGATGTTCTTTATGGTTTCGACAAACTTCATAAGTCTATTCGTTTACCACTGCCTTTCCACCGGCAGCTTCGAGTTTGGCTACGGCTGACTTGGAGAATGCGTCGGCGGTAACGGTAAGCGCTGCGCTGACCTCTCCGCGTCCGAGAACTTTCACGAGGTCTCTTGCTCCGGCAAGACCGGCAGCCCTCATTTCCTCAAGACCGATTTCCTTCAGACCTGAAGCGACTGCAAGAGCCTCGAGCTGAGCCACGTTGACCGCCTGGTACTCCACGCGGGTGGGGTTCTTGAATCCGAACTTGGGCAGACGTCTCTGGATAGGCATCTGGCCTCCTTCGAAACCTATCTTGTGTTCGTATCCCGCACGGGCCTGTGCACCCTTGGTACCACGGGTAGCGGTGCCGCCTTTGCCTGAGCCCTGTCCGCGGCCCACTCTCTTGCTTGTATGGGTAGAACCCGCTGCGGGTTTCAAATTGTTAAGTTTCATCTTTCAGCTCCTCCTTAGTCAATAACTTCAACTTTGCAGAGGTGGGCAATCTTGGCGACCTGGCCCGCAGTAACGGGGGTCTTCTCCACCTCGACGGTCCTGTGCATACGACGGATGCCAAGGCAGCGAAGGTTGTCCTTCTGGCGCCTGGTCTCTCCGTTGCTACTGATTATCTGTGTGATTCTGTACTTTGCCATTGTCGTGTCCTCCATTAACCGTTGAAAACCTTAGACATGGGCACGCCGCGCAGTCCTGCCACGGTATAGGCATCCCTCATCTGGGTAAGGGCGGTTACCGTAGCCTTCACGAGGTTGTGGGGGTTGGATGAACCCTTGGACTTGGCGAGCACGTTCTGGATGCCGGCCGACTCGAACACCGCACGCATCGCACCGCCGGCCTTTACACCGGTACCGGGGGCAGCAGGCTTCATGAACACGCGGGATCCGCCGAACTTTGCCTCCTGCTCGTGAGGGATGGTGGTGTTGATGACGGGAATCTTCACGAGATTCTTCTTGGCGTCCTCGACGCCCTTGGCTATGGCTGCGGTCACCTCATTGGCCTTGCCGAGACCATAGCCGACTACACCCTTCTCGTCTCCCACCACCACGATGGCGGCGAAGCGGAAGTGACGGCCTCCTTTGGTCACCTTGGTGACCCTCTGGATGGCAACAAGTCTGTCCTTGAGCTCAAGGTCAGAAGTCTTAACTCTTTTAACGTTTGTATTTGCCATAATCCTTTCTTTAGAATACGAGGCCGCCTTCACGGGCAGCATCAGCCAAACTCTTTACCCTTCCGTGGAAAAGGTATCCTCCACGGTCAAAGGAGATGGTAGTGATACCCTTGGCGAGAGCACGCTCGGCGAGGGCCTTGCCTACAACGGCGGCTGCCTCTATGCCGGTCTTGCCCTTGCACTGGGCTGCAAGCTCCCTGTCATTGGAAGCGGCTGCGCAAAGCGTCTTTCCCTGCTCGTCATCGACAACCTGGGCATAAATCTGCTTGTTGCTGCGGAAAACGACCAGACGGGGCCTTTCGGCAGTTCCGTTGACGTGCTTGCGTATGCGGTAGTGTATCCTTTTTCTTCTTTCGATTCTACTGAGTGCCATAATACTATCCTCCTATTATTTAGCTCCGGCTGTCTTACCTGCCTTGCGGCGAAGCTGCTCGCCGGCAAACCTGATACCTTTACCCTTGTAAGGCTCGGGCTTGCGGAGTGAACGGATCTTGGCGGCCACCTGACCCACCAGTTGCTTGTCGCAGCTCTTGAGGACAAGCACGGGACACTCTCCCTTGCGCACATCGGGAACCTCTGCCGTTACTTCGGAAGGAAGCATCAGATGAATCTCGTGTGAATATCCGAGGGAGAACACCAGGATGTTGCCGTTGAGTGAAACGCGGTAACCCACGCCCACCAACTCCTGCTTGACAGTGAACTGTTCGCTTACGCCCACAACCATATTGTGCGCGAGTGCGCGGTAAAGACCGTGCATCGAGCGGTGGCGCGGCTGGTCTGTAGGACGCGTGAAAGTAATCTGATTGTCCTCAATGGTGACGGTGATGTCGGGGTCCACCTTCTGACTCAACTCGCCATGAGGTCCTTTAACCTTCAGCACGTTGCCGGGAAGCAGCTCGGCGCTGACCCCGGACGGAAGGCTTACAGGCAATTTACCAATTCGTGACATTATCTATAATCTGTTTGAAATTAATATACGTAGCAAAGAACTTCACCTCCGACTCCGAGTTCCTTTGCCTCCTTATCGGTCACGATTCCCTTTGAAGTGGAAAGGATGGCAATGCCGAGTCCGTTGAGTACACGGGGCATATTGGCCAGGTCGGTGTACTTGCGCAGACCGGGGGTAGACACGCGCTCAATCTTCTTGATAGCTGCGGTCTTGGTCTGAGGGTGGTACTTCAGGGCTATCTTGATGGTGTTGTACGGGGTTCCCTCGACTACCTTGTAGCTGAGGATATATCCTTTCTCACACAGAATCTGGGTGATGGCAACCTTCATCTTGGACGAAGGGATTTCCACGACCCTTTTTCCTGCGCTGTATGCATTGCGTATTCTGGTGAGGTAATCTGCAATAGGATCAGTCATATCGTTTCTTTGTTAAATTTTACCAACTTGCCTTCTTTACCCCGGGGATAAGACCACTGCTGGCCATCTCGCGGAACTGGATGCGGCTGATGCCGAATGCCCTCATGTAGCCCTTGGGACGTCCGGTGAGGGAGCAGCGGTTGTGAAGACGTACGGGAGAGGAGTTCTTGGGGAGCTTGTCAAGGGCTGCCCAGTCGCCGGCCTCCTTGAGGGCCTTCCTCTTCTCTGCATACTTAGCAACAAGCTTTGCGCGCTTCACCTCGCGGGCTTTCATTGATTCTTTTGCCATAATATCCTATTTGTCTTCTATTTGTCGTGTTTCTTGAAAGGCAGTCCGAATTCGGCAAGAAGTGCGCGGCACTCCTCGTCAGTGCGGGCGGTCGTAACGAAGGTAATCTCGAGACCGTGGATGCGGGGATTCTTGTCGATGTCCACCTCGGGGAAGATGAGCTGCTCCTTGAGTCCGAGGGTGTAGTTTCCGCGTCCGTCCATGTTCTCGGCTATACCGTTGAAGTCGCGGATACGGGGAAGGGCAACCCTGATGAGTTTCTCGAGGAACTCGTACATCTTGACGTTGCGCAGGGTGACCTTGGTTCCGATGGCCATACCCTTACGGAGCTTGAAGTTGGAAACGTCCTTCTTTGAAGTGGTAATCACAGCCTTCTGGCCGGTGATGAGGGAAAGCTCTGCTGCAGCCTCCTCGACGATTTTCCTGTCCTGGGTACCGGCTCCGATACCTTCGTTGATGGTAATCTTCACGAGGCGGGGAACCTGCATCACAGTGGTGTAGGAAAACTGCTTGGTAAGGTTAGGGACTATCTTCTCCCTGTATACTTTCTTGAGATCAGGAACATATCCTGCCGGCACGGTCTGAACCGCTGCCGCTGCGTTTTTCTTTGCCATAACTATTTAATCTCCTCCCCTGATTTTTTAGCATAACGGACCTTCTTGTCCCCTTCCATCCTGTAGCCGACACGGGTAGGAGTATTGGTCTTAGGATCAATGAGGTTCAGATTTGAAATATGAATCGGAGCCTCCCGCTTGATGATTCCGCCCTGAGGCTGCTTTGAATTAGGCTTGGTGTGCTTGCTGACCATGTTGACGCCTTCTACAATCGCACGGTCCTTTGAAGGATCCACGGAAAGGACCTTACCGGTCTCTCCCTTGTAGTTGCCGGCATTCACATATACGGTGTCGCCTTTCTTTATACGTAACTTCTTCATAATGCAGATTGATTAAAGTACCTCCGGTGCCAGTGAAACGATTTTCATGAAATTGGCGCGAAGCTCCCTCGCCACGGGTCCGAAAATTCGGGTTCCGCGAAGCTCGCCGGCATTGTTCAGAAGAACGCAGGCGTTGTCGTCGAAACGTATATACGAACCGTCGGAGCGGCGCACTTCCTTCTTCGTGCGCACCACTACAGCCTTGGATATGGTACCTTTCTTGGCGTCACCGCCGGGAATGGCACTCTTTATGGCAACTACTATGGTGTCGCCGACGGTTGCGTAACGGTGATGGGTACCTCCCAACACACGGATGCAGAGAACCTCCTTGGCTCCGCTGTTGTCAGCAACCTGTAAACGTGTTTCCTGCTGTATCATAATGTACTATTTTGCTTTTTCTACGATTTCAACTAACCTCCAGTTCTTGGTCTTGCTCAGGGGACGGGTCTCCATGATGCGGACGGTATCTCCCTCGCCGCATTCGTTCTTCTCGTCCTGGGCGACAAACTTCGTGGTCTTTTTCACGAACTTGCCATAGAGAGGGTGCTTCTCCCTGTACTTCACGGCAACCACGATGGTCTTGTCCATCTTGTTGCTGACCACCACTCCCGTTCTTTCCTTACGAAGATTCCTTTCCATAAGATTCTTTCAATTTAGTTCTGTCTTTCTTTTTCAGCGAGGATAGTGATCATGAGAGCTATATCCTTTCTGGTCTTTCTAATCTTAGAAGTATCCTCGAGAGGAGAAATCGCATGATTAATCTTCATGGTCTCAAGATTGCCCTTCTCGATTACGATACGTTCGCGCAGATCTGCTACAGACATGTCGCGTGCTTCTGATGCTTTCATTCTTTCGCCTTTAACAATTATTCGACATAATCCCTGCGTACAACGAACTTGGTAGCTACGGGGAGCTTGTTGGCACCGAGGCGCATGGCCTCTTTAGCAACGGCCAGCGACACACCCTCGGCCTCGAAAATGATGCGGCCGGGAGTAATGGGAGCCACGAAAGCATAGGGATCACCCTTACCTTTACCCATACGGGTATCGAGAGGCTTCTTGGTAATGGGCTTAACCGGGAAAACCCTGATCCACAGCTGACCCTCACGGTTCATGTAACGTGTGATAGCCTGACGTGCAGCCTCAATCTGCTGGGCGGTCAGCCAGCAGTTCTCAAGGGTCTTGATTCCGAAGGAGCCGAAAGCGAGCTGATTGCCCCTCTGGGCATTGCCCTTCATCCGGTTTTTCTGTTCCCTTCTAAATTTTGTTCTCTTCGGTTGTAACATCTCAATATTACTTTAAAATATTAATCCGTTAAAATCCGTCAAATCAATGACTTACATAAACGAAGCCGATTTTTCGGCCTGCAAAGTTAGCAAAAAATACCGAATTACCATCGTTTCGCGAAAAAATTTTCAAATATTTTCGACGCGGAATTCATACAGTCAAACTCGGGAAATTCAGGCACTTACAAGTTTGGAGAAAAAATATTTCCGGGCATTTTCGACACGGCGCCCCCTGGCTTTTTGGATATTAAAAATTTAGTAACTTTGTCCCGGTTGTATGAGACGATTCTGCCTGATATTACTGCTGCTGTCAGTCTGCTGCCTTGATGCGGACGCCCAGAGAGCCAGGAGGAATGTTACCGGCACCCCTATGAGATATACCGTGGAGGCCGGGGAGGACACCGTGTACCATGATGCCATAGACCCCGTGTGGGTTTTCCCGAAGGGGCAGGGCATGAAGAAGGGAGACTGGCGGCGCTATTACAGACTTGTTTACAATTTCAACAAGGTCTATCCCTACGCCCTCGTGGGCAGGAGGATGATGCAGCAGGTAGACAGCACCATAGCCGCGGACGTGAGCCGACGCTCGGAGAGAAACCGCTACATAAACGACGTGGAGAAGGAACTCTTCCGCCTATTCGAGAAGGACATACGCAACATGACCGTGAGCCAGGGCGTAGTACTCCTGCGGCTCGTGGACAGGGAATGCGGCCTGAGCGCGTACGAAATCATTCGCAACTACGAGAGCGGTTTCGCCGCGAATTTCTGGCAGCTCGTGGCCAGACTGTTCTCGCACAATCTCAAGATGCGCTACAACCCCTCGAGCGGAGAGGATGCCAAGATAGAGGAACTCTGCCAGATATGGGATTCGGGGAACTGGGACAGCTTCTATTACTCCATCTTCATGGAGCCGCCGCCCAAGACCGAAATCAAGTACGAGACTCTCCAGAGCGAGGTCCGGAAGAAGAATCAGCCGAGTGAAGCTCGAAAGGCGAGGAAGGCGAGGAAGCGTTGAATACCCCGTAGCTGATTCCGCCGTGTATCCAGTCCTTCAGTATCATGAATCTGGAGCCCGAGGGCAGGGTCATGTCCACCTGCTCGTGGAAATGTCCGAACACGAAATAATCGACCTTGCGATTCCTCGAAACCTCATCGGCAAACTTGTACAGCGGCTCGTCCTTGCCCCGGAAATGGTAGGGCTTGCGTGAGCCGCGGTTTCTTTTGGAGAGCCTCATGGCCAGGCTGAATGCCGTGCGGGGATGAAGCATGGCGAAAAGCCGGCACATGAAGCGGCAGTTGAACAGCTTCATCATCATCCTGTAGGCCCGTTTGGAGCCTCCGAGCAGGTCGCCGTGGCCCAAACAGAACTCCTTCCCGTCTATATTTACGAAATACGGCTGTTCGAACTTGTGCATCCCGAGTTCCTGAAAGAAGGAGAAGGTCCACACGTCATGGTTGCCGCGACAGAACCATACTTCTATACCGTCACTGACAAGTTCCACCATGGCCGCAACGACCTTGGCGCCGCAACGGGGAACCACGTCGCGATATTCAAACCAGAAATCCCAGATGTCTCCGAGCATGTACACGGCCCGCGTCCTTTCCCTCGGGAGGGAACGCAGAAAGCCGGCAAAACGTTCCTCACGCTCCTTCGGGTCGCCGAGATTCAGCCCTATATGGACGTCCGAAACGAAGTATATCTCATTGCGCATGTTCATCTCAGGTCAGAATCAGGCAAGTACGAATATCAGCACCGCCACGATTACACAGTACAGGGCGAACCACGAGAGCCTGGCCCTGCTCACGAGTGCAACCATGGACTTGCAGGCCGCCAGACCGGCGATGAAGGCACCGAAGAAGCCCGCCAGAAGCGCGCCCGCCCCGAGTCCGCTGCCGAAAGCGACTCCATCGGACAGGCTTCCCGCCACCGAAAGCAGCTGCTCGCCTATTATGGGAATGAGAACCATGAGGAAGGAGAACTGGGCCATGTTTTCCCTTTTCACTCCGCAGAGCAGTCCCGTTGCTATGGTGGTGCCGGAGCGAGAAAGCCCGGGAACCACGGCACAGGCCTGTCCGAGTCCCACCGCCATTGCCTGCCAGTAGGATATGCCGTTGCGATACGTGTTGTTCCTGCCGAGTTTCCCGGAGAACCTGTCCGAGAACACGAGGAGCAGTGCGGTGACTATGAGGCAAATGCCTACAATCGTGAGACTCTCGCCGAAAAGTCCGCCGACCTCGTCCTTGAAGAAAAGTCCCACAACCGCCACGGGTACCATGGACACGCACATTTTCAGGAAATAGTCAGTCTCATCATTGTAGCGGAACTTGAATATCCCGCGGATTATACTCCATATCGCCTTCCAGAACACCACTATCGTACTGAGCACCGTGGCGAAGTGTACCATCACCGTGAAATCCAGGAAGCCTTCGGTATCCACACCCAAGAGTTCCCTCGCAATCATAAGATGTCCGCTGCTGCTGACGGGAAGAAACTCCGTCAGCCCTTGTACTATGCCCATCAACAGGGCCTCCCACCATTCCATAAGACTCTACTCCTTATCCTTCTTACTGTCGAAATTCTTCATTATGCCCACGCCTATCGTGACTATGCCAGCCACTATCATCACGGGGGCAAAGGTCAGACGACGGAAATTGAACATTTCATAATTGAATACGTTGGGGTCATCGGAGCCCCCGCCCATCATGAGCACGTAGCCAAGTATCATGACCACCAAGCCTATTACAAGCAGTTTCAATCCCTTGGGAGTGATAGGCATGAGATCCGTATCCACGTTCCTGCCGTCCTTCTGTTCCTTTATCATTCTGTTCTGTTTATTAATATTCTGCATTTTACCGAGCGGTTTTTAAATTACGCCTGACATGACACATATTGTGCTGTCCTGTTGCCGACGTCTGCTATTTATTATATTGATTGTTGCCTTCCCTGTTTTGTTGACCTTCTTTCCGGGCTTGTGTCCATTTTGCCAAGTTTCCCTGTCAATTACCGGATACTTTTCTGAATTTGAGCTTTCCATAATTGTTCCCGAATGTTTTTTCAAGTTTAATCGATTGTTCTTCCTGTTCCGCAGTCCGTCAGGTTTGGTTCGTCAATAGTACAAATCATCCTTCGACGCGCTGACCAGTTTCCCCACCACCATGTAGGTGCTCAGCACGCAAATAAGCACCCCGCACAGGAACATCAGACCCGTGGCGATGACCACTGTCATGGTGTCGAAGAGGGCAAAGAGTTGGGGAAAAGAGTTTTTGGCCACGAAATACAGGACCCACAAAATGACGGACGCCAGGACGGCGGAAACGAGCCCCTGCCACACCGCATTGCGCAGAAAGGGTGCGCGTATGAAAGCCTTGGTCGCCCCGACAAGCTTCATCGTATGAATGGTAAAGCGCCGCGCATACACGCTCAGACGCACCATATTGTTTATAAGCACGAAGGATATGAACAGCAGAAGCACTATCAGGACAGCGAAAACCGCCGAAATCTTCGTGAGATTGTCGTTGAGCATCGCAACCAGGCCCTGCCGGTTGTCCACCACATCCACCACGGGGGAAGCCGCAAGTATTTCGCTGACGAAGACGAGGCTGTCGGGCACCACGTACTCGGCCTCCAGGGTAAGATCCACTGACAGCGGCACCGGAGCCGTTTCGAATACGTCCAGAAAATCCTCGCCGAGCATTTCTGCGAGTTCCTGCCTCCCCTGTTCACGCGTGATAAGCTCGGCACTGCGCACGTAAGGCAGTCTTGCGACCGAAACGGCGTATGCCTCTCCCTCCTCCTCGGTCGCGTCTTCCACAAGAATCACGGAAATCTTCATGTTCTCCTTGAGATAACGCGCAACGCCGCGCGAATTTATTACGATAAGTGCTGCGGCGCCTATGAGCAGCAGCACGAGTGTAATACTTATCACGCTTGACAGATAGGCGTTCGCCATTCGGCGACTTATCATCTTCGCTTCAGTCTTTGCCATATCCATTCGAGATAACTTACAAGTATACATAAATTATCGGGAAATTCTAAAAAAATCGTTATCTTTGTGGATATGAACGGTGTTAAGCGCAGATTACTTTTTGTAAACTCCGAGATTTATCCCTACTTACCGGGGTCGCATATCGCTGACATCGGCCGGTACCTTCCGCAAGGCATTCAGGAACGCAAGAGAGAGATTCGTTCTTTCATGCCCAAGTACGGTTGCATCAATGAAAGAAAGAATCAGCTCCACGAGGTTATCCGGCTGTCGGGCATGAATATAGTCATTGATGACATCGACAGACCCCTGATAATTAAGGTCGCGTCCATTTCTTCGGCGCGCATACAAGTATATTTCATCGACAATGATGAATATTTCCACCGCAAACAGGCTCACGGCGAAGCCGACGGCAAACTTTCCGAGACTGCAGACGAGAGGGTGATTTTCTTCGCGCGAGGAGTTTTGGAGACGGTAAAGAAATTGAGGTGGACCCCTGACGTCATCCACTGTCAGGGCTGGATTTCCCACCTCGTCCCAGCGTATCTCAAGAAGGCTTACAAGGATGACCCTATCTTTTCCGAAAGCAAGGTTGTCCTGTCTCTCTACGATGATACCCCCTCGGGGCCTTTCTCTCCGAGATTTGCCGAGAAGGCCTGCTTCGGCGGTTTGGGCCGCGGGGACCTGGCCCTGTTAGACAAGGAGGCTACTGGCATAGAACTTGCTCAAACGGCAACCCGGTACTCTGACGGGATAATCATGGGATCCGGGCAGGTTGATCCGCAAATCACGGCTTACTGCGAGGAACTCGGAATTCCAGTACTTCATTACAACGCCCAAGCCTACGAAGACGGCAGTTACATTGACGAGTACTGCAACTTTTATGACACACTTTAAGATGAAGAAAGGCACCATTGCTCTCGTGGCGGCAGTTTTCTGTTGCATATCATGCATTGATATGAATTACCGGGTCGGGTCGTCCCTTATTCCCGGCATCCAGAACTACACGCTCTACACCGTGTCCATCCCTATTCCGGAAGTGGAAATGCGTATGGCGGACAGTCTCTCCGGCTACTCCTCCACCCGTATCACTATCGGAGCCCTGAGGGACGAGGAATACGGTTTAGGAACGAGGTCCTGCATACTCACCCTCGTTCCCCTCGTGCAGGATTCCATAAACATAGGAGACAACCCCGTATTCAAGAGCTTCCACTTCGCCGCCGCGAAGGACACGGTATCTTTCCGTGACCCGAACCAGGAGCGCATCTTCCAGACTTTCAACGTCTACGAGCTTAGCGAACCCGTAAACCCGAGCGTAAATTACGACTGCAATCTCAGCGTGACCCACAGCGGCACGAGGGTGAACAAAAGCAGCATACTGTACACGGGCGATGACTCCCTGTCCTTCAACTTCACCGAGGAATTCGGAACCAAGTTCCTGAGCCTCACCACTGAAGACATCGCGGACATGGATACTTACCTTCAGAAATTCCCCGGGATATATTTCGAGTGCGAGGAGCCTGCCGGTCTCGGAGGACGAATCAACATTTTCGACCTGCAGCTCGGCTACAATAGCGACTACGCATATCTCGAAGGCAATTACGCCCAGTTGAACTATTCCGCCGAATTCGACGGGGAGAGGATAGACACCACCCTCCTTTTCTACTATGGAGCCACGGATTTCTATGACCTCGATTCCCTTTTCTCATATTCCGGAACGGGTAGTTTCCCCCAGTACAGCCTCAACCTGACCTCGCATGAGACGCGCGACCGGGCCGGTCTCGCCACCGACAAAATCTACGTAGAGGGCGGCGGCGGACTCAAGCCGGTAGTCTCCGGTGCCCAGCTCAAGACCCTTGCCGAGAATGCCATACTCGAGGTGGGAGGCAATCCCGAAACGGCCGTCATCAACAGGGCCACGGTGGTACTTCCTTTCGAATTCCCCGATGACTATACCGATATGGACTTCTGGCCGCAGATACTCTCGCCCACCTGTCGTCTGATCAGTGACACCATCGCGACTTTCATGGGACTGACCGACACGAGCGACGAGAATGAGGACCAGGGTGACATCAACCGCTCTACCCTGAGATATTCTCCCGACATAACCTATCACGTCCAGTCGCTGATACGCATTGACGAAGACGACGATAACAACTCGGCGACACAAATGTTCAAGCAGGGGATGTACGACGTATGGTTCCTCATCATGGCGAATGAAACTACTGTGACCACGACCTCCGGCTCTTCGGAACTCAGCGAGTTGTACAGTTATCTCGCATTCCAGAGTTATTACAACGATCTGTACGGCTACGGTTCGAGCTATAGCAGCTACTACAGCAACTATTACAGTTACGCCTTGCTGGCATCCCTTTACGGATCTTCTACCCAGACCGAGTCAGTCACCGTGGAATTGGACAAGGACCGTTATTATTACGGCGTCCTCCTGGGTCCGGAATCTTCCGACCCGCCCATGCTGAAGCTCACTTTCGGTATCCCGATAGAGGAAATTGAAGAATAACGGGCCATTCCCGGGCAAAATATGTCCGGGAAATATTTAATCTGGCCCGAAGATTGCACTTACACTGACCGGTCACGCTGCATAGTAGCGACTAATACACACAAAAACTGAACACTAATCTTCTAAACGCAAAAAAGGATGGCCCGCTGGACCATCCTTAAATTTTACAACAAATTGGAATTATAAGAACTTGTCTTCTCGTTCGTTTCTTCCGATTAGCCGAGTTTCTCAGCTACCTTGTCAACAGCATCCTTTACGGTTGCGATTGTGCTGGTCTCCTCATCGGGGATCTTGATGCCGAATACCTTCTCGAACTCCATGAGAAGTTCAACAGTGTCGAGAGAGTCAGCACCGAGGTCGTTGGTGAAGTTGGCTGACTCGGTCACCTCTGACGGCTCCACGCCGAGCTTGTCAACGATGATACCTTTTACTTTTTCAAGAATTTCTGCGTGATCCATAACTTTAGATATTTAAGTTTAATAGTACAATGTTGCGTCAAGGACTTGCAAAATAAGGAAAAATTTTCCAATTCTCCAAATTTTAGTTAGTTCCGGGCATTTGGTGCTGCCTGCAGCCTCCCGGGAACGACTGTATGCCACTCATCCGCATATACGGCTGCCGGACCTGTCGTGCATCCACGGAACGGGATTACGCACGACTGATTTTGAGCCATATACGCAATCCGTTGAAGGCGCAGATAAGGTAGAAGAAGTACTTTATGACATAGATATAAGAGTACTCTGAACCCGTTCCGGCTGCCGCGGTAGCTATCCACATGACCACAGAGGTCACATTTACGCCTATCCAGAACACGTACTGCTCCATGTAGGCCAAAGACATCAGCACCTGGCCTATGATATTGCAAGCCATTGAAAATGCGTCCATGAATATTGCAATCCTGACAGCAGAAGCCGCTTCCCTCTGCCCCAGCTTTATAAGCACAATGTAGACTACCACGAAGAGCACAAGGAAAATAGCCCCCCACATCAGCCTCTGTTTCGGAGTCAGCCGACGTGCCTTGAAGCCGCTTTCCGACATGGCTCCCCTGCGTCTCCACTGCCAGAAACCCACGAACTGCATGGGGAGGAAGTAGAGGAGATTCACGGCTGCATTGCCGTAGTTATGGCTCTTCAGACACATGACGCCGTAAATACTCACGCTGATGAAGCCGAAGAGGTAGGTGAGGATTTTCGCATTCGCGGTGCACACGGTACAGAATACGCCCATCAGGGCTCCGAAGGCTGCCACAAGCACCCAGATTATGTCCGAACTGTCCCGGGCAATGCTTAGCCACGTGGATACTATCATCGTCAGGGTCATCCCCACAAGGAGGAATATGTTGAACCACTTGTTGAATTTTTCTTCGTTCATAATTGTTTCTCCTGTCGTTTTCTGTGGTTTACTGCGAGGGCGTCTGCCCGCCTTGAACGCCAACTTTAATCCCCTCCCCCGCTGACTTGTCTTTGCCGTCTTCGCGGGCTGCGCAGACCGCAGTTTCGGGCGCCACAAGTTACAAGATATTTTCGTCTCTTGGTAATTTTCCTTGGCTCCCGCCTTCCCCTGTATATCCGAACTCCGGGTCAACAGTCGCGTTCAGGCCTGAATTTCATTGAGTTCCTTGAGTATTTTAGAGGCGAGTGCCGGACCGACCAAGGCAGCAATCTCCTCCTCGGGGGCCGCAGCTATCCTCGCCACGCTGCCGAAATGCATAAGAAGCCTCTGCTCCGTCTGCTCCCCCACTCCCTTGATTCCGCGCAGGGCCGATAGCACCGCCGCCTTGCTTCTGAGCGAGCGGTGAAAAGTGATGCCGAACCTGTGGGCCTCGTCCCTGATACGCTGCAACAGCTTCAAGGCCTGCGAGTTTCTGTCAATGAACATGGGATAAGGGTCCCCGACCCTGATGACTTCCTCAAGACGCTTGGCAAGTCCTATCACCGTCAGCCTGTCCTGAATCCCGAGCTCGCACAGGGCCTGCCACGCAAATTCCAGCTGTCCTCGGCCTCCGTCTATGACCACGAGCTGGGGCAGGTCGTCCGGATTCTCGTCCAGCATACGGGCATAGCGCCGGTTCACCACCTCCTTCATCGAAGCATAATCGTTCGCTCCGACCACTGTCTTTATCTTGAACTTCCTGTAATCCTTCTTGGAAGGCTCACCATTGCGGAAAACCACGCAGGAAGCCACGGGATAGTTGCCCTGGATATTGGAATTGTCGAAGCATTCCATGTGTACGGGCAGTTCCTTCATGCCTATGGCCTTGCGCAGCTCCTCCAAAGCTGCAGCACGGTATTCGTCGGGATTGGTGTGCTCCCTCTGGCGCAGGGAATTGAAACGGAATTCATTGGCATTCTTGGCGCTGAGTTCGAGCAGGGCCAGTCTGTCGCCCCTCACGGGGATGCGGAAAGCGACTCCCTCAATCTCCACGTCCGGCAGGAAGGGGACGAGAACTTCCGGGCTGAGCTTGCCGAACTTGGACTCTATTTCTGCGATGAAGGTGCTCAACACCGCAGCCTGTGCCTCCTCTATGTTCATCCTGAAGCCGAGATTGAGCGACTGCACTATGGCCCCTCCGCGTATTCGCAGGAAATTGCCGAAGCCCTCCTGGCCCTCAAAGACTATGGAGAACACATCCGTGTCCCTGTCGCCGGCCGAAGTGATGATGGATTTGGAGTAATGTTGCTGAAGTGCGTCGAGCCTGTCCTTGTAGAGTTGCGCCGTCTCGAAATCAAGCCTGTCCGAAGCCTCCTGCATACGGCTTTTGTAGTCGCGCAGGATTGAATTCAAGCCTCCGCTGAGCAGCCGGACTATCTCGTCTATATAGCCCATGTACTCCTCACGCGAAACGGCGCATACGCAGGGCCCGCAACAGCGCCTTATATGCAGGTCCAGACAGGGCCTGAACTTCCCGCGCAGGACGGCGTCGGAAGTGATTTTGTAATTGCAGGAACGCAGGGGATAATTGGCGCGGAAGAATTCCAGAAGTGTTTTCGCGTGCGTCACGGAACTGTAGGGTCCGAAATAGCGCGACCCGTTGCGCACCACCCTGCGGGTCAGGAAGACCTTGGGAAACTCGTCTGCCGTCACACATATCCACGGATAGGTCTTCGAGTCCTTGAGAAGTATGTTGTAACGGGGTTTGTACTGCTTTATGAGATTGTTTTCGAGCAGCAGGGCATCCGCCTCCGTGTCCACGACGGAATACTGTACGTCAGCAATCTTCGAGACCAGCAGCCGGGTCTTGGTGTTCAGGCGGGAAGGGTCGACGAAATACTGCGCCACCCTCTTGTTGAGGTCCTTCGCCTTGCCTACATAAATTACCGTTCCCTCGGAGTCAAGGTATCTGTAGACCCCGGGGGAATGCGGCAATAAACTTATCTTCTCCTTAACGTCCAAGAGCCTCTGCTACGGCGGACTCTACGTCAGCACCGCGAAGGTTCCTCTTGAGTATGGTTCCGTCAGGGCCGAAGAGGATGATATGGGGGATTCCTGTGATTCCGTAAAGAGTTGCAGGCTCACGCTGGGCATTGATAATCTGGTTCCAAACCACGTTATGCTCCTCGGCGGCAACCACGGTGTCCTCGGGCTTGTCCCATACGGCGATGCTCAGCACATCGAAGTCATCTCCCTTGTACTTCTCGTATACGGCGGCGATGTTGGGAATCTCAGCCTTGCAGGGACCGCACCAGCTTGCCCAGAAATCCACGAGTATATATTTGCCCTTGCCCACATAGTCGGAGAGGCTGACGGTGCTGCCCTCGGGGTCGTTCTCATCCTGGACTACGGTGAAGTCCACGAACATCTTTCCCTCGGAAGTGAGCAGCCTTGTCTCTGCGTCCTGCCTGAGCCTCTGAACGAACTCATCCTCGGCGGCCTCACCCTGGAGCTGGGAGAGTACGGAGAGAAGTTCCTCATCATCCATGAGAAGATAAATATCGTTCAGAACGGTGAGTGCCGCCTCTCCTGAAGGATACTTGCGAATCAGCTTCTTGCCTTCTGCGGTGAGTTTGGATGCGACATTGTCGTATTCCTCCTCAAACCTCGCAAGCTTCTCGTCTTCGCTCAGGGTAACATCTTCCTGGAGCGTGTTGTAGAATTCAGTCAACTCAACAGAATACTCCTGGGCCTTGCTTGCATATTCGGCGAGAGCCTCTTCCTCGGACTTGCATCCCAACAGCGCAAACGTGACGAGCAGGGATGCTGCAATAAAAAGTGTCTTTTTCATTTTGTTAGGGTTTTGGTATCAAAAGCGTACGAATCCGAAAAAACCGGTCCCGATAACGGAACCGGCGTAAATATAGTAATTTTCCAAAAATTACTTGTTATCGTTGCCCCTGCGTGAGCGACGGTCGCCTCTTCCACGACGGTCACCTCTTCCGCGGTTCTGGCCTGCTGCCTGGGCATTGGCTGCTGACAGGGCGGCAGGAGTGAGATCCTGCTTTCCGTAGCGCTCGCCACGGCAAATCCAAACCTTGATTCCGAGGGTTCCGACCTTGGTGTGTGCAACCGAAAGGGCGTAGTCAATATCCGCGCGGAAGGTGTGCAGAGGGGTACGTCCCTCCTTGAACATCTCGCTGCGTGCCATTTCGGCTCCGCCTACTCGTCCGCTTATCTGAATCTTGATGCCTTCCGCTCCGAGCCTCATGGTGTTGGCAACTGCCATCTTGATAGCCCTGCGGTAAGACACGCGACCCTCAATCTGACGGGCAATGCTGTCCGCTACGATATTGGCGTCGAGTTCGGGACGCTTTACCTCGTAGATATTAATCTGGACGTCCTTCTTGCTTACCTTCTTGAGCTCCTCCTTGAGCTTGTCGACCTCGGTGCCTCCCTTTCCGATGATGAATCCCGGACGGGCAGCATAGATCGTTACGGTGATAAGCTTGAGGGTTCTTTCGATCACTATTCTGCTCAGACTCGCTCTCGCAAGACGGCTGTTCAGATATTTGCGGATCTCATAGTCCTCTGCTATCTTTTCCGCATAGTTACCACCGCACCAGTTAGAGTCCCAACCACGGGTGATACCGATTCTATTGCTGATAGGATTTGTTTTCTGTCCCATATTAATTATTCTCCACTGGTTGTTTTACATCGAGGATGACAGTAACGTGATTGGAACGTTTGCGGATACGTCCGGCACGGCCTTGGGGGCAGGGACGGATGCGCTTGAGCGTGCGGCCACCGTCTACCATGATGGTCTTGACATATACGTTGCCGTTGTCCAGCTCCCTGGTCTTATCCGGGTTCTTCGCTTCCCAGTTAGCTATAGCGCTGCGGAGAAGTTTTTCGAGACGGACCGAAGCCTCTCTCTTCGAAAATTTGAGAAGGTCGAGGGCGCGGTTTACCTCCACTCCGCGTACCGTGTCAGCCACGAGACGCATTTTGCGGGGAGAGGTAGGCGCGTCATTCAGCTTGGCAACAGCCGTTGACTTCCTGGCCTCCTTGAGGCTTTCTGCCATAAGTCTTTTACGCTTTCCCATTTCGATTACTTCTTATTGTTTCCTGAATGACCTCTGAATGTACGTGTAGGGGCGAATTCGCCGAGCTTGTGGCCTACCATCTGCTCGGTAATGTAAACAGGAATGAACTTGTTTCCATTATGCACGGCAATGGTGTGGCCGATAAAGTCCGGAGATATCATGCTGGCGCGTGACCAGGTCTTGACAACCTCCTTCTTCTTGCTACCGTCATTCATAGCAAGAATTCTCTTCTCAAGTGCCTCCTGTATATAAGGGCCTTTTCTTAATGAACGACTCATAATCTCTAAAGTTTAATTCCTGTTACTTCTTTCTTCTTTCAATGATGAACTTGTTTGAAGAGGCCTTAGGATTACGTGTCTTGTAGCCCTTGGCAGGGAGACCCTTGCGTGAACGAGGGTGTCCTCCGGAAGCACGTCCTTCGCCACCACCCATCGGGTGATCCACAGGGTTCATAACGACACCTCTGTTGTGGGGGCGGATACCGAGCCAGCGCCTGCGGCCGGCCTTTCCGTGGCTCTCCAAATTGTGGTCAGAGTTGGATACCTCTCCGACGGTAGCGCGGCATGATACGAGTACCATGCGGGTCTCGCCTGAAGGCAGGCGGAGAACAGCGTGCTTTCCTTCACGGGCGGCGAGCTGGGCGAAGGTTCCGGCTGAACGTGCCATGGCGGCACCCTGGCCGGGACGGAGCTCGATGTTGTGAACGAGGGTACCCACAGGAATTTCACTCAGAGGAAGGGCGTTGCCGACTTCGGGAGCGACCCCGCTGCCGGATGCTACGACCTGTCCGACCTTGAGTCCCTTGGGAGCAATGATGTATTTCTTCACTCCGTCTTCATACTGTACGAGGGCGATACGTGCACTGCGGTTGGGGTCGTACTCTATGGTGAGCACGGTCGCAGGGCAGTTGTCCTTGTCGCGACGGAAGTCGATGATACGGTACATTCTCTTGTGGCCGCCGCCTCTGTAGCGAACGGTCACCTGGCCGGTGTTGTTGCGGCCGCCTTTGCTTTTGAGAGGCTCGAGCAATGATTTCTGAGGCTTCTTTGCGGTGATTTCTTCAAAAGTGCTGATCACCTTGTTACGCTGGCCGGGGGTTACCGGCTTGAATTTTCTTACTGCCATTGTCTGTCCCTCCCTTAAATGTTAGCGTAGAAATCTATCTTGTCCTCACCTGCAAGCGTGACATACGCCTTCTTGAAGTGATTGGTGCGGCCGCGGAGGATACCGGACTTGGTGTAGCGGTTCTTCCTCTTGCCGTGATAGTTCAATGTATTGACTGATGAGACGGACACGTTATACATCTGCTCTACAGCCTCCTTTATCTGAAGCTTGTTGGCTTTGCGGTCTACGACAAAGCCGTAACGGCCCAACTTTTCGCCTTGGGCGGTGAGCTTCTCTGTTACTATTGGCTTAATGATAATTCCCATCTTCGTAAACTTTTAACGCAGGTTTCTCTCCACGAGGGTATCCTGGACTCCGTCGATGAGGACGAGCTTGTTGGCGTTCATGATGGCGTAGGTATTGATTTCGTCCACCGTGATAACGTTTACCTCGGGAAGGTTGCGGGATGAAAGATAGATGTTTTCAGAATTGCCGGGAAGCACGAAGAGGACCTTGCGGGTGCCGGCATTGATGGCACCGGTAATCTTCAGCATTTCCTTGGTCCTGGGAGCTTCCATGGTGAAAGGCTCGAGGATGATGATGTCGTTCTCGACGGCCTTGTAGGTAAGTGCGGACCTGCGGGCAAGAGCCTTCACCTTCTTGTTCAGCTTATTGTGATAGAAGCGGGGTACGGGTCCGAAGACGCGTCCGCCTCCTACGAAGATATTCGCCTTGAGGCTGCCGTGACGTGCACCGCCACCACCCTTCTGGCGACCGTATTTCTTGGTACTGTGGGCATTCTCACTGCGGTCCTTGGTCTTTGCATTGCCGTGACGGCGGTTTGCGAGGTACTGCAGAACATCGAGATAAATGGCGTGGTCGTTGGGCTCGATGCCGAAGACCTTCTCATCGAGGGTAACCTGCTTTCCTGACTGGGTTCCGTCGATTTTCAAAACTGGTAACTCCATAACTAAACCTCCAAAATTACGTAAGAACCCCTGGCTCCGGGAACAGAGCCCTTCACTACAACAAGATTGTGCTCGGGAATCACCTTGATAACCTGAAGGTTGGTGACCTTAACCCTTGCGTTGCCCATGTGGCCCGCCATACGCATTCCGGGAAGGACGCGTGAAGGCCATGATGATGCACCCATTGAACCGGGGTGACGAAGGCGGTTGTGCTGGCCGTGTGTCTGGCCGCCGACTCCGGCGAAACCGTGACGGTGAACAACGCCCTGGAAACCCTTACCTTTAGAAGTACCGGTAACGTCCACATACTTCACGTCCTCCTTGAAGACGTCAGCCACGGTGAACTTGTCGCCGAGCTTGGGCTCGCCCTCGAAGTCAGCCTTGAACTCGATGAGCTTGCGCATGGGAGCGCTACCTGCCTTTTTGAAATGCCCCATCAGAGGCGCGCTGGCGTGCTTTTCAGTTGTTTCGTCATAGGCAAGCTGTACAGCGGCATAGCCGTCCTTTTCAACTGTACGGAGCTGCGTAACAACGCACGGACCAGCCTCGATAACGGTGCATGGCATATTCTTGCCATCGGCACCGAAAACGGAAGTCATTCCGATTTTCTTTCCAATCAATCCAGGCATTGGCTAGATAATTAATTGTTTATTAATGCATAATGTCCGCCTGAAAAAGCGGGCTGCAAATATACGTTTTATTCGCGAAAATCCAAAACCTTGCTTTACAATATTTTCTCTATATCTTTGTATGATTTGCCAGGATATTATGCTCAGATTTCTCCATTTATCCCTTGTAGACATCTTGGACATCCTGACGGTGGCGGCCCTCATCTACATCGTATTCCGCTGGATATGGATAAAGGGGTCCTCTGCCGTCAATATCTTCATTGCGATTCTCCTCGTGCTGATAGTCAGGTCCATCACGTCTTCCATAGGCATGAAGATGGTCTCCTCTGTGCTCGGTACCCTCATTGACGTGGGAGCAATAGCCGTCATAATAATCTTCCAGCCGGAAATCCGCCGCTTCCTCAACAGTCTCGGACGCAGGGTGGGTCTGGCTCTCGAGAAGCGGGAGCTCCTCCGGAAATTCTTCCCCACCCACATAATGCAGACTGTGGACACCAAATCCACGACCGAGATAGCCGAGGCCTGCAGGGAGATGTCCGAACAGCGGACCGGCGCCCTGATAATCATACGCAAGAGGGACCTGCTGCAGGAAATCCTGGATACCGGCGACAATATAGACGCAAAAGTCAGCAAGAGGCTGATAATGAATATTTTCTTCAAGAACTCCCCCCTGCATGACGGGGCCGTGATAATAGACAACGACCGCATCGTGGCGGCCCGTTGCACCCTTCCGATAAGCGACCGCACCGACCTCCCGGCAAGGTTCGGTATGCGTCACAAGGCTGCCGTGGGCATTTCCGAGCAGAGCGATGTCGATGTGATAGTGGTGAGTGAACAGACGGGCGGCATCTCCTTCGTCAGGGCGGGGAAAGTGAAGGCTGTCGAAAACATCAATAACCTGAAACTCCTGCTTTCGAGCGGCAATAATGAATGAAAAACCTCGAACTTGAAGCCAAACTCGGATTCGACAAAATCCGCAAGC
The DNA here is from genome assembly GCA_964569595.1 of uncultured Muribaculaceae bacterium. Taxonomy (GTDB): domain Bacteria; phylum Bacteroidota; class Bacteroidia; order Bacteroidales; family UBA932; genus Cryptobacteroides. The sequence goes on along the minus strand of CAZMTY010000004.1, from coordinate 26,656 downwards.
TGATATCCGACCGCTGCATGACGGACTATGCGGCCGAGCGTGTCGCGCAGGAGGAGTTTTCCACGGACGCGCAGGTCATAGCCCACAGGCTCAGGCTCACGGACGAGATGCGCCTGATAATGATGTTCGAGGACAACTTCCCCACTACGGGCTACATAGACGCCGCTCCCTTCCTCAGGGGACTCGAAAGGCCGGGTTCGTGCATAGACCAGCTCTCGCTCGGCAAACTCAAGACCGCCACCGACACCATACGCCGCATACTGCACTTTTTCGGCAGCATAAAGGAGGAGGTATATCCCAATCTCAAGAGGATGGCCGCCCCGATTCGTTCCTTCCCGGAGGTACAGCGGCGCATAGAAAACATACTCGACAAATACGGCGACATCAAGAACTCGGCCTCTGACAGACTGTCCGAAATACGGGCCAGCATACGCTCGCGCGAGGCTTCCCTCTCGAAAAGGGCCGCGGCCATACTCAGGCAGGCCCAGGCCGACGGTATAGCCGACCAGGACGCATCGGTCAATGTGCGCGACGGCAAGTTCCTGATTCCGGTCAGCACCTCGTCCAAGCGCAAACTTCCGGGCTATGTCTACGACGAATCCGCCTCGGGAAAGACCACCTTCATCGAACCGGCCGAGATAATCGAGCTCGAGAACGAACTCAGCTCCCTGCACTTCGAGGAGGCCCGGGAGATACAGCGCATCCTTTACGATTTCACGGAATTCCTCCGGCCCTACCTGCCGGAACTGCTTGAGGGAGCGACCTTCCTCGGGGAGACCGACTTTCTCATGGCCAAGGCCCAGACCGCCCTCGACTTCATAGCCGGGATGCCCTTGATTTCAAGCGACGGCAGCCTGAGTCTCAGGAAAGCCCGCCATCCTCTGCTCGAAAAGGCATTGAAGGCCGAGGGGAGGAAGATGGTGCCGCTGACCATAGAACTGACTCCGGCCAAGAGGATACTGCTGATTTCGGGACCCAATGCCGGAGGCAAGTCGGTATGCCTCAAGACCACCGGACTGCTGCAGTACATGTTCCAGTGGGGTATGCTCATACCCACCTCGGAGACCTCGGAACTGCCCGTATTCGACAGGATTGCCGTGAGCATAGGCGACAACCAGAACCTCGAAAACGACCTCAGTACCTACAGTTCTTTCCTCGCCGACATGAGGAACATGCTGGCAGTGGCGAACGACAGGACACTCGTGCTCATAGACGAGTTCGGCTCGGGAACAGAACCTGCAGCCGGCGGTGCCATAGCCGAAGCCATACTCAGCGAAATCGACCGCAGGGGCGTGTACGGGATCATCACCACCCACTACACCAATCTCAAGCTCTACGCCTCGGGACCCGACACCAAGGTGGTGAACGCGGCCATGCTCTACGACACATCGAGGATAGAGCCGGTGTTCAAGCTCGAAATCGGGATGCCGGGCAACTCCTTCGCATTCGAGCTCGCCAGGAAGATGAAACTCCCCGAGCCCATAGTCAAGGACGCCGAGACCCGGGCCGGAGACGAGTTCGTAGGCATGGAACGCAACCTGCGCAGGATAGTGCGCAACCGCAGGGCCCTCGACGAGAAGCTGCAGAAAGTCAAGCACAGCGACAAGGAGCTCACCGAACTCACCGAGAAATACCGCAAGGAACTCGAAGACATACGCCAGACGCGAGAGAAGATACTCTCGGATGCACGGAAGGAGGCCGAAGAGATAGTACGCCAGGCCGGCAGCCGTGTAGAGAAGACCATAAAGGAAATACGGGAGGCCCAGGCCGAGAAGGAACAGACCAAGGCCGCAAGGGAAGAACTGCGCAGTTTCCTCGGAGGCCTGGAACAGAAGAAGTTGGGAGAGGAGAAGCAAAGGGAGGCCTATATAGACCGCAAACTCGACCAGCTCGAGAAACGCCGCAGGAAGAAGGAGAAGGACACCGCTCCGAAAGAACAGAAGACCGAAGCCCTGAAGGTCGGGGAGAAGGTGAGGGTGAAGGACAACGGCATGGTCGGGGAGGTTTCCAGGATTTCCAGCCGCTCCGTGACCGTGATCATTGGCAATATCAGCAGCACCATGCACCCCGAGCGGGTGGAGAGGATTTCCTCCAACGAATTCCGCGAAGCCTCACGCAAGACCTTCGGCCCCTCCATACAGAAGACCGACCACTCCCTTACCGAGAGAAGGCTCGCTTTCTCTCCGGAGATAGATGTGCGCGGAGAGAGACTTACCGCCGCCCTTGAGATAGTCACGAGGTTCATAGACGATGCCATTATGCTGAACATGGGCACGGTACGCATTATCCACGGCAAGGGCACGGGAGTCCTGCGCGAGGAGATACAGAAGTACCTCAGAAGCATCCCCGGCATTGAGGTGAGCGACGAGGACATACGCAACGGAGGCACCGGTGTAACCGTGGTCAGGCTATGAGAGTTCCGGGCTCATACACGGGGAAGCGCGGCGAGGAGGAGGCCTGCCGCCACTTGCAGTCCCTCGGTCACAGGATATTGGCGAGAAACTGGAGATACGGCCATCTCGAAATCGACATCATAAGCCTCGCCGGGGACGGACTGCATTTCGTGGAGGTCAAGAGCCTCACCGCACCGGCAGGCATGAACCCCGTCGACAAGGTGGGCATACGCAAACAGAAGAAAATAGCCGCTGCCGCCACGGCCTTCCTGCACTCGGAGAGTATGAAAAATCTGCCTGACAGGACAGAAGCCCACTTCGATGTCGTTAGTGTGGTCATTAATGGCGCGGACTTTGAGATAGAATACTTCCCACAAGCTTTTATACCCACATATGTTTAATAATCACTTATACTGCATAATCATGGCCGGAGGGATAGGTTCCCGGTTCTGGCCCATCAGCCGTAGCGACAAGCCCAAGCAATTCCTTGATTTTACGGCAGAAGGCAAATCTTTTCTTCGCTTCACATACGACCGCATGAGGGCGGTAATCCCCGATGAAAACATCTACGTGGTTTCTCTTACACGCTTCAGGGATGAAGTAATGAAGCAACTGCCCGAACTCGACGCGAAAAATCTTCTTCTCGAGCCTTACAACCGCAACACGGCTCCCTGCATCACCTACGCGACTTACAAGATTCTCAAGAGGGACCCCGCCGCCGTCATGGCAGTGACTCCGGCTGACCTCATCATCAACAATCACAGCGCATTCAACGAAACCCTCAGCAACGCCCTCGCGTACGCGGCGGGCACAGAGGCCCTGATTACTCTGGGTGTCGTCCCCACGCGCCCGGACACCAGCTTCGGCTATATACAGATGGCAGGGAAACCTGAGCCGGGCAGTCCGGTCAAGGTGAAGACCTTCACCGAGAAGCCCGACGAACAATTGGCAAAGGTGTTCATTGACACCGGGGAATTCCTCTGGAACTCCGGTATCTTCGCCTGGAGGGCCTCGGTCATACGGGTCCAGCTCGAGAAATACGTTCCCGACATTACCAATCTCTGGACGGGCTGGCAGGACATTTTGGATACGGACAGGGAGCAGGGTTTCATAGAGAGAATCTACACCGACATGCCCCGCATCTCCATAGATTACGCCGTAATGGAAAAGACGGACGATGCCTGGGTGTATCCTGCCGTCTTCAAGTGGGCCGACATAGGCAACTGGAACTCGCTTTACGAGTATCTCGCCCACCACGATGAGAACGGCAATGCGATGAACATACTCAACAAGAGACTGGTCGAGGAGTGCCACGGCAACATAGTGTATTCCGGCAATCCCAAGAAGCTGCTCGCCCTGCGGGGGCTGGACGACTTCATCGTGATAGACACGCCGGACGTGCTGATGATTTGTCCCAGAGACCTGGACAAGCTCAAGGACCTGCTCTCGGGACTGGCCCTGCCCGACTTTGAGGAATACCGTTGAATCAAATATGATGGATTACGACAGACTGTTTTCTGAAGACACACACAATTTCATGCGTTCGCCGGTAAGGGACATCTTCAAGAAAGTTGACCTTTCGGCGATTTGCTCGTTTGCCGGCGGCTATCCCGACCCGGCGACCTTTCCCCTCGAGCGGGTGAAGACCCTCGTTTCGGAAGTAATCGACAGATACGGTGCCACCGTCCTGCAGTATGGCGGCACCCAGGGCGTCCCCCCGCTGAGGGAAGCCATTTCCCGCCGCTACGGAGTGCCGCTCGAGAATCTTCTTGTAAGCACCTCCTCGCAGCAGGGCATCGACGTGTGTACGAGGATTTTGACCGACCCCGGAGACGTTATCCTGACCACGAGCCCGACATATTTGGGGGCCATACAGTCTTTCCGCTCCTACAGGGCGGAGATAGTGTCCACACGCGGCTTCACCGAGGAGGATGCGGGCGTGAGCCCGGAAGTCCTTGCCAGGGCGAAGTTCTTCTATGTAATCCCGGATTTCCAGAATCCCTCAGGGACAAGCATGAGCCTGAAAGAGAGGCAGGACCTCTGTGAGCTGTCCCGCAAGTACGGGTTCATGATAGTGGAGGATGCTCCCTACAGGGAACTGCGCTATTCCGGCGAAGTCCTGCCCACTGTCTATTCCCTGGCCCCGGAGCGCACCCTGCATCTCGGCACTTTCTCGAAGATTTTCGCCCCGGGCTTCAGGCTCGGCTGGATTTTCGGCCCGGAGAAGGTGCTCGACAAGATTTTCGTCTGCAAGCAGTCGCTGGACCTCTGCCCTCCCATACTGGACCAGTACATGGCAGCCGAATTCCTCTCATCCGGCGAAGTGGACAGGAATCTGGCGAAAAGCATAGACCTGTACCGCAGAAAAAGGGACATGATGCTCGGGCTACTCGATAAGTATATGCCCGAGGGGACGGAATGGACGCGGCCGGAAGGCGGTCTTTTCCTCTTCCTGAGCCTGCCCGAGGGAATGGATACCATGGCAATGAACGACATGGCACTCAAGGCCGGGGTCGCATACGTGTCCGGGGCCCTTTTCTATCCTGACCAGAGCCACCGCAACACCATGCGTCTCAACTTTTCATTCATAGACGAGGCGAAGATGGAGCCGGGAATAAGACTGCTCTCAGAGCTTGTAAAGGAGGCCATTTCCGGCAAAGGGAAGTGAAATATGACTAAATTCGCGGGACTTTAATGACAAGTTATTGCCAGCATTCACAGGAAACATCAGAACATTGAAAGAGATAAAAGCAGACAACAGACTTTACAAGTACTCCGGGGCGGGGAACGATTTCATCGTGCTGGATTCACGGGATTTCGGCGGTGGATGCGGGCCTTTCCGTGAAGCCGCCACCATTCGCTCGCTCTGCGACAGAAACAGCGGATTCAGGGCCGCCGACGGGCGCATTGGAGCGGACGGCCTGATGATACTCTCGCCCTCTGACAACTGCGATTTCAGCATGGAGTACTTCAATTCCGACGGTTCGGGCGGCATGATGTGCGGCAATGGCGGCCGTTGCATCGTGGCTTTCGCCTCACACAGGGGCATACTCCCGTCCAAGGGCGGAACTTACCTTTTCGAAGCCCCGGACGGCCTGCACAGCGGTGAAATTCTCAGTTCCGAAGGCCTGCGCGACATAGTGAGACTGCGTATGATAGACCCCTTCGGCCTGCGCACTGTCCTCGGCGGCCACTTCCTCAACACCGGCACGCGCCACTTCGTCCTGTTCACCGATGACGTGGAAAAGACGGACGTGGAAGGACTCGGGGCCACTCTCAGGCACGATCCCGAGTTCGCTCCGGAGGGTGCAAACGTCAATTTCGCAAGCATTGGCAGCGACGGTGTCCTGAAGATACGCACCTTTGAAAAGGGAGTGGAGGCGGAGACCCTGGCCTGCGGCACCGGCATCACCGCAGCCGCCATAGTAGCCCACATAAAAGGAATAAGCCCCTCATCCGTAAAGGACGGGAGGCTGTTCTACAATCTCGATGCACGGACGGACAGGCTGTCTGTCGATTTTCTGCCCGGCCTCCCCGGCGCCGACAGACCCGCCACGGACGTCTTCCTGACAGGGCCGGCAACGAGGGTGTGAGCGCCCCGGGATCTACCTCAACATCTCCTCAAGGCTGACCGAGCCCGAGGTCTTTTCGTCACGGTACTTGATTATCACGGGGCAATAGAGCGAGACTCCCGAACCTGCGGCCGCGCCCTTGCGTATGGGCCTGCTGCCGGAAACCACCACCGCCCCGGCGGGCACTTCCACCCTGCCGTCAGCGTTTTTCTCGACAAATTCACCGGTAGTGGCATCAAAAAGCGGGGTTGAAGCGGTGATTATGACACCAGAGGCTATGACTGCCCTCTCCTTCACTACAGTTCCCTCGTAAATTCCGCAGTTCCCGCCGACGAAAGCGCCGTCTTCGATGATAGTGGGCATGGCACCCGCAGGCTCCAGCACTCCCCCGATCTGGGTGGCGGCGGAAATATGTATGTTCTTGCCTATCTGGGCGCATGAACCTATGGTCACATGGCTGTCCACCATGGTACCCTCATCCACAAAGGCGCCGACATTGATGTACGAGGGCGGCATCACTATGCTTCCCGGGGCAACGTAGGCTCCACGGCGTATGCTGGTACCTCCGGGAACTATGCGCACCCCGTCTTCGGCAGTAAACTTCCGCACGGGAAAGGTGTCCTTGTCGAAAAAGGGGAAAGGTCCCTGGCTCATGTCGCAGATTTTTCCGAGTCCGAATCCGGCCAGAATAACCTCCTTCACCTCACGGTTCACTTCCCAGCACCCGTTCACTTTGCGGGCCACGCGGAGGCTGCCGGACTCGAGAGCGGCCATCACCTCCATGAATCTTTCCATTCCTATTGTTCCCATAATTTTTCCAGAATATCCGCAATGAGTTTTCTTGTACTGTCTGAAGCCGGAGAGAGGGGCAGGCGCACGTTGTTGGTCATCAGTCCGAGCCGGGCCATGGCCTCCTTTACCGGGACGGGGTTGGACTCGGCGAAACAGCCGCGGAAAAGGGGGAAAAGCCTGTGGTGCAGACTGCGTGCGGCGGCGAGATCACCGGCCGACATCGCTTCCGTCAACGCAGAAACCTCACGTGGAGCCACATTCGAGGCCACACTTATCACTCCCTGTCCGCCCATGGCCATGAGGGCGAGGGTAAGGTCATCATCCCCGCTCAGCACCGAGAAACTGTCCGGGGTCAGGCGTATCATCTCGCTCACCTGTCCATAGTTCCCCGAGGCCTCCTTTATTCCCACTATTTCGGGGCAGTCGGCAGCGAGCCTTGCGACGGTAGCGGCAGTCATATTGGAACCGGTACGCCCGGGCACATTGTATATCACTATGGGCTTGCTTGTCCTCTCCGCAAGCGCTTTGAAATAACGGTATTGGCCTTCCGGAGTAGGCTTGTTGTAGTAAGGCACCACTATGAGCCAGGCATCGGCCCCGTAAGGCTCTAACAATTCCATATTCGCGAGCGTCCCCTCCAGGGAATTCGTGCCGCAGCCTGCAAGCAGGGGCAGCGAGGGACAGTGTCCGCGGGTAATCCTGAGCAGTTCTATCTTCTCCTCCGGACTGAGCGTAGGGGTCTCCCCCGTGGTAGCGAGAGGCACGAGAAAGTGAACTCCGGCCTCCACCTGGCGGTCAACCGCAGCCGCATAGGCCTCGTAGTCGACCTCTCCGTTCTCCTTGAACGGTGTCACGAGCGCTGTGCCGCAACCTTTCAGATACAGACTGTTCATAAAATGAGATTCTTGAATTCGTGTACTCCTTCGATATTTTCCGTCATCAGGGCGGCTTCGACCGCTCCCTCGGCAAAACCTTCGCGCGAGAAGGCTTCGTGGGTCAGCACTATCCTGTCCACGTCCGAACGCAGCTCCACCGTATGGGTTCCGGGAACCTCTCCCACGCGTCGGGAGGCGATTTCGGGCACGGCCGAGCCGAGGCTTTTCTCTATGATTCCGGCGACGCTCTTTGCAGTGCCGCTGGGCGCATCAAGCTTGTGTATATGGTGGATTTCTTCCACACCGGGGACATAGGCATGGCCGCGGAGAACCTCACAGGCCCTCTGTACGGCTGCAAAAAAGGCATTCACCCCTATGGAGAAATTGGAGGCCCAGATGAGCGTGGTGCCCCTCTTGCGGAACTCCGAGAAAACCTCCCCGCTGATGTCATACCAGCCCGTGGTTCCGACAACGACCGCCTTGAATTTCCTGGCAAGCTCGGGATAGTTGGCCCTGAAGGCCGCAGGGGTGGTAAAATCTATACATACGCTATCTGCGGCAATTTCATCGGGCACCGAACATACATCCTCGGTGATACATACGGGTTCCATACCCCGCCTGAGGAGCGAGGCCTCGACCATGCGGCCCATCTTGCCGTAGCCGCTAACAACAACTTTCATATATCTTTACGTAATTATCGACCGCTTCGTCTATCTCTTTAAGGCTCACGTACTCGTCGTCACGGTGAGCCACCTTTATCGTACCCGGGCCGCATATCATCCTGTGGGTGAAATTGCCGAGCCTCGGGGCGTCGCTGCCGAAAGACACGGCCTTGGTCCTGAATCCCGGCAAGGTGAAATACTCGAGGGGCTCGTCGCCGCCGAAGGCCTCCACTTCGAGGTCCGGGGCGATGTTTTCCCGCATGAAAGCCTCGACAAGGGCGGTGGAGGCGAAGGTGGTGCGGAAATACAGTTGGCAGTCCAGGGCCGGGCTGAGTACATTCCGGGGGTTGTCGCTGTGAAGCTGCCCCACATTCCAGGTCGTGGGCCCGAGCAGACTGTCTTCGGGAAATTCCGCCGCACGCAGCCTCTCCATGAAATCCACGAACATCTCCACTGCGCTCCTGCCGCATTCCGGATAACCGGAGTGGAAGGCCTGACCCTTGAAGTGCAGGGCGAAGGACCTCGTTCCCTTGGAGGCGCTGACCATGCAGTTGTCCGTGGGCTCCCCCACCACGAGGTACGGGGCGCGGAAGTCAGTGGAAGCGAAGGCTATGGCCCCTTTCGAGCCGGTCTCCTCCCCGCTCAGAAGCAGCAGTCCGAAACCCTCTTTCCCCCGGGCGGCAAGTTCTCGGCAGGCCCGGTACATGGCGAAAATCTGCCCCTTGGCATCGCAAGTGCCCCGGCCGCGGACTATATCGCCTTCGCAACTTGGCGGGATATAGGGCGGGACAGTATCGAGATGGGTGCAGAAGACTATCCGGGGCTCTCCCCAACTGAAAAGCAGGTTCAGAGTCCCGTCGCCCACTTCAAAACTCCTGACCGAAGGGGCTTCTAGCCTCGAGGCGAGCCATTCCGCAAGTTCCCTCTCTTTACCCGAGGTGGAATCTATGGAAAGTATTTCACGAAAGATACTGTCCATGGTCTATTGCATGAGTATGTCCTTTATGAGTCCGGAGGCTGCAAGTCTGACACCCTCGCCGGCACCCTTGATTACTAAGGGAGCCGAATATTCGCTGCTTACGATTATGACGTTCTCCGTGCCGGAAATCCAGTAGAAGGGACTGTCCATGCCCACGGTGCGCATCTTTATTTCTGCCTTGTAGCCGAGCCTGGATTCGGGGTCACGGCGCAGCGATGCCACAAAACGCTGGCGGAGTCCGGCGTTGTCGAGTTCGGCCTCTCGCTGCACGAAACGGGATTCGTAGGCGGCCAGACGGGCATAGAACTCGTCGAGGCTGCAGTCGAAGAACTCGGGGCCGAGCATAGGGGAAATCTCCACGTCGGATTCCTCGAGAGGGACTCCGGCCTCTCTTGCGAGGATGAGGAGCTTGCGGAGCACGTCGCGGCCGCCGAGGTCTGTCCTCGGGTCGGACTCGGTCAGGCCGGCACCCTGCGCCTTTTGGAGCAGGGTGGCGAAGCTTTCGCTACGTGCTCCGTCGTATGAGCTTATGATGTAGTTCATGGTGCAGGAAATGACCGCTTCGATGGATTCTATCGCGTCGTTGCAGTTGGCGCTGCCGGCTATGGATTCGAGTATGGGCAGGGAGTTGCCCACCGTGGTGTCGTAACGGAAGAAGACTCCGTTTTCACGGGCAGCGTTCTTGATTGCGGCGTATTGTACGTAGGGCACGGCAACGGAGCGGCGGTTGGAGGTCACGACATTGATTCCGCAATGGAGCAGTTCTTCGTAGCTGCGATAGAGCTTGTGGTCATTGGTGCAGTCCACGAAGACGGACTTGCGGGGGGCGGCCTGGCAGACGGCGGCGACGAAGGCGCCGTCTGCTGCGCCTCTCCCTTCGGAGAGGCGAGGGGAAATTTCCCCGGCCGCCACCCCGCGCATGTCAATGAAGAAGTGACGGCTGTCGGACACTCCCACTATACTGATACTGCGCCCGGTACGGGCCTCTATCCTTTCCCTGTTGCGGGTAACGAGTTCGATCAGTGCCTTGCTCACGGAGCCATAGCCCGCGATGAAGAGATTGATACGGGTCACGGACCTGTCCTGGAAGAATTCCCGGTGCAGGGCGGCAACGGATTCCCGCTCCACGAGGCTGCGGACATCGATGAAAAACACACTGCCGCTGCCGTAGACCTCGGAAAGGGGACTGATTCCGGCTTCGTTCAGGGCGGAGATCATGCGGCCGGCGGCGGCGCGGCGGCTGGCTACAGCCTCGCCGACCACGCAGAGCCTGACCTCGTCGCGCCCCGCGACGGGCAGGCTCGTGACGCCTGTCCAGGCGTCCGCCGCCGGCCTCACCCTGCCGCTAATCACAGTGCCCGGATGTCCGGGATCAAAAGTATTGCGTATGTTGATGTCCGTTCCCTTGTCCATGGCAGGCTTCACCGTGGGCGCATAAAGCACCTTGGCCCCGTTCTCGGCCATGTCAAGGGCTGCCCTGTAGGAAATTTCAGGTATGGTCGTGGCCGAAGGCACCACCTTGGGATTTGCAGTCATGATGCCCGGCACGTCTGTCCAGATTTCGAGCGTGTCCGCATCGGCTCCGGCCGCATAGAGGGCCGCACTGTAGTCCGAACCCCCGCGCCCGAGCGTAGTCACCCTGCCCTGCGCATCGGAAGAAATGAAGCCCGGCGCCACGAAGAGCCTCGTTTCCGGGGACTCCGCCACGGCCGCTGCAATGGCCGCGTAAGTATAGTCCTCATCCACTTTTCCGTCTACGGTACGCACGAGTTTTCTGGAATCCAGCCACTTCGAAGCTATGCCTTCGCAGGCGAACTTCCTCTCTATTATCCTCGTGGAGAACAGCTCCCCGAAAGACTCGGTGCAGTCGCCGCGGTATGCTTCCAGTTCGGCGAAAAGTCCGTCTACCATTCCCGCGGCCTCCTCGCGTTCCCTGCCGGTGAACAGCCTTTCCACTATGTGAAGGTGCCTTTCCCTGAGAGCCGCGATGCGGCGCAGCCTGTCTTCACTGTCAGTTGCCGCCCCTATGCCTATCAGCGCATCCGTACAGCCGCTTATGGCCGAACACACAAGTATCACGCGGTCCTTTGCCAGAGCCGCCTCTACTATGTCCATGACTGCGGAAATCCTCGTTGCATCCGCCACGGAACTTCCGCCGAATTTCAGTACCTGCATTATTTTCTCCTCTCTATTTTTGCTCCGAGTGCATTGAGTCTCGTCTCTATGTCCTCGTAGCCCCTGTCTATCTGCTCTATATTGTCTATTTCGGACACCCCGCAGGCCGACATGGCAGCCAGAAGCATGGCTATGCCCGCCCTGATGTCGGGAGATGTCATGTGATTGGCTTTCAGGCATATTCTGTGGTCATGACCTATGACCACCGCCCTGTGGGGGTCGCAGAGTATTATCTGTGCGCCCATATCTATGAGCCTGTCCACGAAGAAAAGCCTGCTCTCGAACATCTTCTGGTGAATCAGCACGCTGCCCTTGCACTGGGTGGCCACCACCAGCATCACGCTTATGAGGTCGGGAGTGAGTCCGGGCCAGGTCGAGTCGGATATGGTCATGATTGAGCCGTCAAGGAAAGACTCTATCTCGTAGGATTCCTGCGAAGGCACGTAGATGTCGTCCCCCTGCTGTTCGAGCCTGATACCCAGACGCCTGAAGCTCTCCGGTATGACGCCCAGATTATCCCAGGAAACGTTCTTGATTGTCAGTTCGCTCCGGGTTATCGCGGCCATGCCTATAAAGGAACCGGTCTCTATCATGTCCGGAAGTATGCGGTGCTCCGCCCCGTGGAGGGACCTGACGCCATTGATTGTCAGGAGGTTGGAACCTATTCCTTCTATACTTGCGCCCATGGCATTGAGCAGGCGGCAGAGCTGCTGGACGTATGGCTCGCAGGCTGCGTTGTAGATTGTGGTGGTTCCGGGGGCCGTGACGGCAGCCATGACTATGTTGGCCGTGCCGGTGACCGAGGCCTCGTCGAGCAGCATATAGCAGCCCTTCATGTGACGGCCCGAACTGAGATTGTACGCCCTTCTCGCCGAGTCGTAGGAGCAGGTGGCCCCGAGTTTCATGAAACCTTCAATGTGGGTATCCACCCTGCGGCGTCCTATCTTGTCGCCTCCCGGCTTGGGGAAAAATGCCTGTCCGAAACGGGCGAGCATGGGCCCTACCAGCATCACGCTGCCCCTGAGTTTCGCACTCTGCTTCACAAAGTCGGCGCTGCGTATGTAGAACTCATTGACGTGGTCGGCCGTGAAACTGTAGTCGCCCTTGGAATGCCTTTCTACCGACACTCCCATGGAACTGAGCAGCGAGATAAGGTTTTTCGTGTCCAGTATCTCCGGAATATTGGAGATTCTGACCGTTTCGGAGGTCAGCAGGGTGGCACATATTACCTGGAGGGCTTCGTTCTTTGCCCCCTGGGGCTCAATGCTTCCGCTGAGCCGGTGTCCCCCTTCTATTATAAATGAACTCATATATGCTCGACTTCAGGGTAAAGTTCCACTCCGTAGCGTGCCTTCACCGTTTCCTTTATTTTCTTTTCGAGGGCCAGTACGTCCGACGGGCTCGCGTCCCCGCTCGCATTGACTATGACAAGGGGCTGCCTTTCATATACTTCCGCCCCTCCCATACGCTCGCCTTTGAGACCGCAACTGTCTATCAGCCAGGCGGCCGGTATCTTTACGCTGCCGTCCTCCAGCACATAGTGAGGTGCGCTCCCGTCCGGGGATATATTCGCAAACTGCCCGGCGCTGACCACGGGGTTCTTGAAGAAACTGCCGGCGCTCCCGGTTTCCGCCGGGTCGGGCAACTTGCTGCGGCGCAATTTGATAACCGCCTCACGCACCTCCATGGGTGTCTTGGGCTCCCTCCCTGCCAGGGCCTCGGCTATTCCCTTGTAACCGAGTCTGGGCATAGGCTTGCGGCTCAGGCGCATGAGCACTCCGGTGATTATGTAACGGCCCCGGTTCCCGTCTTCCTTGAACATGGAACTGCGGTAGCCGTAACGGCAGTCCGCAAGTTTGAAGCCCACCCGCCGCCTTTCCTTCAGGTCGTAGCAGCTTACGCCCGAGATGACGTCCTTTATTTCAACCCCGTAGGCCCCTATATTCTGCACGGCAGCGGCTCCCGTTTCTCCGGGTATAAGCGAGAGGTTCTCGACTCCCCACAAACCGTGGCGACAGGCTTCCTCGACGAAGTTGTCGAACTTCACGCCCGCCCCCACTATTACCGGCACCTCGTCCAGGCCTACGTCAACATATTTTACATACTTTATATCGGAATGCAGCACCGTCCCGGGGAAATCTCCGGTGAAAAGCAGGTTACTGCCCTCCCCTATATGCAGCAGGGGTTTGGGCAGGCTGTCTATATTCAGGCCCTCAAGCTCCGCCACACTGCCGTATTCGATGAAACACCCGCAGGACACTTTCATCCTGAAAGTGTTCATCGCCGTCAGGTCGTATCCGAATTCTATCCTCACGTCTGTTCGAGGAATTAATGCTGTTTATATTGTAACTACACCCGACATTCCGCCTTCAGTGTCCGGGCTTCGCTATTCTCCCTTGTATGTCGACGTGAGATAGAGGTCGTCCAGCTGGCTCTGTTCTATCACCGAGGGCGAGTCTATCATCACATCGCGTCCCTGGTTGTTCTTGGGGAAGGCAATATAGTCGCGTATGCTCTCCTGGCCGCCGAACAGGGCACATATCCTGTCAAAGCCGAAGGCGAGTCCTCCATGGGGAGGTGCGCCGTATCTGAAAGCGTTGATTATGAAGCCGAACTTGTATTCAGCATCCTCCTTGCTGATGCCGAGGACGTCGAACATACGGCTCTGCATGGCCGCATCGTGTATTCTTATCGAGCCGCCTCCGAGTTCAGTGCCGTTCACCACGAAGTCGTAGGCATTCGCGCAGACGCGCTCGAGGTCCTCCTTCCTGTCGGAGTAGAACAGTTCTTCGTGTTCGGGCTTGGGCGCGGTGAAGGGATGGTGCATGGCGTAAAAGCGTTCGTCTTCCTCGCTCCACTCGAGCAGGGGGAAGTCCACTATCCACAGCGGGGCGAACACCTTGGGGTCGCGCAGTCCGAGACGGCCGCCCATCTCTATTCGCAGCACGCCGAGCATATTCTGGGTCTTGCGTTTGGGTCCGCAGAGTATAAGCACGATATCACCGTCCGAAGCCCCGCAGGCCACAGCCGCCTCACGCAGTTGTTCGGGAGTGTAGAATTTGTCTACGGAGGACTTGACACTGCCGTCGGCATTCAGTCTGATGTAGACCAGTCCCTTTGCCCCGACCTGGGGACGCTTTACCCATTCGGTGAGTTCATCGACCTGCTTGCGCGTGTAGGCAGCCCCTCCGGGCACCGCGATACCGCCCACGTATTCCGCATCATCGAAGACGCTGAAGCCGTGACCCTTGAGTTCGGCGTCGAGCTGGTGTATCTCCATTCCGAAGCGTATGTCCGGCTTGTCCGAGCCGTACCTGTCCATGGCATCGTACCAGCTCATCCTCGGCAGGGGGTCGGATATGTCCACGCCCAAAGCGTTTTTGAACATTGCCCGCATCATGCCCTCGAAGGTTTCCAGAACGTCCTCCTGCTCCACGAAACTCATCTCGCAGTCTATCTGGGTGAACTCCGGCTGGCGGTCGGCACGCAGGTCCTCGTCGCGGAAACAGCGCACAATCTGGAAATAGCGGTCATATCCGGCCACCATCAGCAGTTGCTTGAAAGTCTGGGGTGACTGGGGCAGGGCGTAGAAGCAGCCCGGGTTCATTCTCGAAGGCACCACGAAATCGCGGGCACCCTCGGGGGTGGACTTAATCAGATTGGGCGTTTCTATCTCCATGAATCCCTGGGAATCAAGGTAGTTGCGGGCTTCATGGGCCAGACGGTGACGCAGTGCGAGTGCCCTCTGGAGAGGCGGACGGCGCAGGTCAAGGTAGCGGTACTTCGCACGCAGGTCCTCTCCGCCGTCGCTGTTTTCTTCTATGGTGAAGGGAGGGGTCACCGACCTGTTCAGGACTTTGACCGACTCCAGGCTTATCTCTATGTCGCCGGTAGGCATTTTCGGGTTCTTGCTGCTTCTCTCGACTACGGTACCCGTGGCCTGCACCACGTATTCGCGGCCGAGGGACTCTGCCGTTTTGACCAGTTCCTCCTGCGCATCCGCCGCCACCACAAGCTGGGTGATTCCGTAACGGTCACGAAGGTCGACAAAGGTCATTCCGCCGAGTCTGCGGGATTTCTGCACCCAACCCGCAAGGGTGACTTTTTTTCCTGAATCGGAGAGCCTTAATTCTCCGCATGTGTGAGTTCTATACATAAAGCTATTTGCTACAGAATCGCAAAATTACATAATTCTGCCGAATATTGTCTCCCGGAGCCCGGCAATCTTGACGGATTAGTTTCAGCGCGTTGCCGGTTACCCCGGGAAAACAAGTCTGAAGAAGCGGGGAGTTCCGGAATAAGGCGGTATTGTCCAAATAAGAGAAAATCATTTACCTTTGCGGACTAATACTGCCCGACATGTACTACGTTTCCAAAAAACTCGAGATAGCCGCAAGCCACAGGACAAAAACCGACCCGCCCACAAAGTGTTCGCGGCTTCACGGCCACAACTACAGGGTGGAGATTTTCTGCCGCGCCGAAGAACTTGACGCCAACGGTATGGTAACGGATTTCGGTCTGATACGCAGCAAGGTATTCGATGTACTGGACCACAAAGACCTCAACGAAGTGCTGCCATTCAATCCCACGGCGGAAAACATGGCCCGGTGGATATGCGGACAGGTCCCGAACTGCTACAAGGTATCTGTGCAGGAGAGTTCCGGAAACCTCGCGGTGTATATAAAGGATTACAGACCGGAAGACCTCTGACGGGGGCGGCTCTGTTGCCCGCAGGACAGGAATCGGCAAGAACAGACTTCATACTGGACGAATATGATCAGCGAAGAACAGGCAAGACAGCACATAAAGGAACTGCTTGAATATATAGGCGAAGATCCCGCACGCACCGGACTGGCAGGGACCCCGGACCGGATGCTCAGGATGTTCAAGGAGATATTCCGCGGCTATGACCCGGCACAGGAGCCCGAAATCACCACCTTCCCCAACGGTCAGGACGGCATAATTTACGATGACATGATAGTGGATTCGGGGACTTTCTATTCGCTCTGCGAGCACCATTGCCGCACCTTTTTCGGGGAATACTGGTTCGCCTACCTCCCGAATCCCAAGGGCCGCATACTCGGCCTGTCGAAAATTTCCAGAGTGGTGGACTATTGCTCCGCCCGGCTCCAGATCCAGGAAAGGCTGGCCCGCGATATTGTGGAGATGCTAACCAGGGCACTCGGCGACGAATATCCGCCCCGCGGGGTGGCGATGATGCTTCGCGGACGTCATATATGCAAGGAAGGCCGCGGGGCCAGAAAACCCGGCGTAATGACTACCACCTGCCTTACCGGGGCGTTCCGCAACAATGCCAGGGTACGCAACGAATTCCTGTCGTACATAGGGAAAATCTGAGGAAGAGGCAATCCCGAAAACCGTACAGGAAGCACGGAAAAGATGTTCTGCGGAAACCCGTTATTGAGAGGCTGACAAAAGAAAAGCAAGATGTACAAGGTAAAGAAAACCATGGAGATAGCGGCGAGCCACAGCCTGCATTTCAGCAAGAGCGGCACCGATGAGCCCTTACACGGACACAACTGGATCGTGACGGTCTACTGCCGCAGCCGCGAACTCGACGAAGACGGCATGGTGGTGGACTTCCTGGATATAGAGGCCCGCATTCACGATTATCTGGACCACGGCGACCTCAACGAACTGCTGCCCGTGAATCCCACGGCTGAAAACCTCGCCGAATGGATATGCCGCCGCGTGCCCAAGTGCTACCGGGTGGATGTCAAGGAATGTGAGGGCAACGAAGCTGTCTACGAAACGGACGATTAGAGAATCCCGCCCGGGCACCCCTTTTAGGGACGTCTTTGAAGGCAAGCCCGTCGCCCTGAACTTAAAGCTTGTAGTACGAAGAAAGTATCGCGGCGAACCAGCTCGGGGGAAGTATCGCCTTGACAAGCACCGACAGCCTCTGTTCCAATGAAGCTATCACATAACGGTAGCGCGGACGGCGGCAGCGGACTATGGCCGAAACCTTTTTCGCGAGGTACTCCGGTTTCAGACCAGAACTCTCGTCATGCTCTATGCTCTCCAAAGACCTGGCGTAGGAAGTATAGACCCTGTGTGCCTCGGCATCGTCCACACTCTTGCGGCTGGCAGTGAATCCCGTCGAAAAATCTCCCGGCTCTACCACCACCACCTTTATTCCGAAGGCCTTGAGCTCCAACCTGAGTGCCTCGCAATAACCCTCGACAGCGAACTTCGATGCCGAATAAAGTCCCTGGAAAGGCAGTCCCATGAGCCCCCCTATGGAACTCATGCAGATTATCCTGCCTCCGCCCTGGCTGCGCATTACCGGCACCACGTAGTGCAGGAAACGCACCATACCCAACCAGTTCACGTCCATCTGCCTGCGGGCGTCCTCTATGCTGCAGAACTCCAGCGGCCCGCATATACCCATGCCGGCGTTGCTGACAAACACGTCTATACGCCCTTCAGCCTTGCAGACCTGACTTACAGCCGCCTCCACTGACGCATCGTCAGTGAGCTCGGCCCTGATATAGTTCACTCCGGGGAGATGCTCCACCTCGCGCCGGAAGGTGCCGTAGACAGTGTGCCCCTCGGAGGCGAATTTCGCGGCCATGGCCTTGCCGAAGCCCGAAGTTATACCGGTGATGAGGATTACCATATCAGGAGCGTTTTTGGATTATGCCGAGCGAGCTGAAAATAGCCGTAAGTTTTTCCACAGCCTCGTCCACCTGGGCAATGCTGTGGGTGGCCATGAGGGCGAAGCGTATGAGCACGTCGTTCTCGGGAACCGCAGGGGCGATGACTGGCGTGATGAACACTCCGTTATCGTATGCCATACGCACAATCTTCATAGCCGCCGTGGTGTCGCGGACGAAGAGCGGGATTATGGGCGACTGGGTATGTCCGATGTCGAACCCGGCCTCTCTGAAAGCCTTTTGGGCGTGACGGGTGAGCATCCACAGTTTCTCCCGGCGCTCCGGTTCCTCTATCATGATGTCGATGGCCCGTGAAGCTGCAGCCACGGCGGCCGCGCTCATCGAAGCGCTGAATATCAGAGTCCGGGAAGTGTGTTTGAGATAGTTGACTATATCCCTGTCTGCCGCAATGAAGCCGCCCAGAGAGCCGAAACTCTTGGAGAAGGTACCCATGATGATGTCCACCTCGTCCGTCATGCCGAAATGGCTGGCCGTTCCCGAACCGTTCTCTCCCAGAACGCCCAAACCGTGGGCATCGTCTATCATGAGGGTGGCGCCGTATTCTTTGCTTAGTCTCACGAGTTCAGGGACGGGAGCTATGTCGCCTTCCATGGAATACACTCCGTCCACCACTATCAGCTTGCCCGCTTCCGCCGGAGTGCCTGCCAGTTTCTTCTCGAGGGAAGCCATGTCGTTATGCGCGAATTTTCTCACCTCCGCAAAGCCCAAACGGCTGCCGTCAATGATGCAGGCATGGTCCAGGGCATCGAGAAAGGTGAAGCCTCCCCTCATTCCGAGGGCACTGACCGCTCCGAGATTCACCTGAAAGCCCGTGCTCCAGGTCACGGCGTCCTCCTTGCCCACGAATTTCGCGAGTTTCGCCTCAAGTTCTTCATGCAAGTCCAAGGTTCCGTTGAGGAAACGGCTGCCGGAACAACTGGTGCCGTACTTGCGTATTGCGGCTGTCGCCGCTTCTTTGAGTCGGGGGTCGTCCGAAAGTCCGAGATAGGAATTCGAACCGAACATCAGGACCTTACGGCCGTCGGCCATGGTTACTACCGGGTCCTGACCGGAAGAAATAGGTCTGTAATAGGGATAGAGACCCTGCGCCTTGGCTTCCTGCGGAGCCGTATAACGCGCACAAGCCTCATTGAGCATCTTTTGCATCTCAATTCAGGTTTTGGTAACACTTCGCGCAAATATATGCAAAAGCGGAGCGCAATGCAAACTTGCACGTAATTAACCGGTTATCCCTTCCCCGCACAATACGCCGTGCTCCATGCCGCCTGAAGGTTGAATCCTCCCGTAACACCGTCAATATCCAGCACCTCGCCCGCAAAATATAGCCCCGGCACACTGCGGCATTCCATGGTCGACGGATTCACCGATTTCAGCGACACTCCCCCGCAGGTCACGAACTCCTCCCTGAAGGCCGCACGCCCGGTAATTTCATAGCTGTCGGTAGCGAGAATGGCCGCAAGACGCCTCTTTCCCTTGGCCCCGAGTTCGGCCCAACGCAGGTCTTCCCTCAGCGCGCAGCGACGGAGCAGATGTTTCCACAGCCTCGATGCCACGCCTTCGGGGCAGACACCCGACACGAGCCGGGCCGGAGCCGCCTCAACTGTCCTTTCTATCCAGTCCATGATTTCAGCTTCCGCAAACCCGCACCAGTTCACGAGCAGCACAGCCCGATAGCCGCATTCAGCCAGATGCACTGCCGCGCAGGAGGACAAGCTCAGAATGGCCGGACCGCTGACTCCCCAATCCGTAATCAACAATGCCCCCTGCTCCCTGAAGCGCGTTCCCGCAAGGCTCACCACTGCATTTCCGGCAACCGTACCCATAAGCGAGCGCAAGGCGGAATCTTCAATCCTGAAAGTAAAAAGCGACGGCACTGTCGGGACCGTCTCAACCGAATCCGGCAGAAGGGCGCGCAACTTCGCTTCGCTTGTCCCTCCCGTCGCAAGCACCACCCTGTCGGCCGCCACGCAACTTCCGTCCGGGAAATGCAGCATGAAACCGCTTGCGGCGACTTCTATCTTCACCACCCTTTTGCGGCACTCCACTGCCACGGAGCATTCGCGCATCAGCCTTTCGAGAGTTCTGACTATCTGCATGGCGTCCTGGCTCGCGGGGAACATACGGCCGCCTGCCTCCTCCACGAAACGGACTCCATGCGCCTCGAACCAGCGTAGCAAGTCCTCATGACTGAAGGTCCCGAGGGCCTTGCGCATAAGTTTCCAGCCGCGGGGATATACACGGCCGAGATTCTCCACCCCGGCAAAGGTATTGGTGATATTGCAACGTCCGCCACCGGTAAGCGCCAACTTGGCCATGGGCCTGGCCGACGCCTCGTAGACGCTGACCTTGGCCCCGGGATTTTGTCTGGCGCTCTCCACGGCGCAGAAACAGCCCGCGGCACCGGCTCCGATAATGGCTATATGCATGGGCTACTCCAACCAGGCCAGAAAATCATCCACCCTGGCGCGCGAAACAAAGAGTTCCTCGTCGAGCGGGGGTTCCACGGTAATCTTGAGCCGGCCGTTGAGATGACGGCTGACCCTTTCTATCGCATGGCGGGCGACGATACAGCCCCTTGAGATGCGGAAGAAGGCATCGGGGTCGAGGCAGGAGACAAGGGAGTCCATAGTGGAATCGATAAGATACCTCTTGCCCTTGTAGGTAACGAGGAAGTTGGATTTGGCAGAGGAATAGAAACAGGCGACCTCCCCGCTCTCCACCGGAATGATATTGTCGCCCACATGGACCACGAAGCGGGTCTTGTAATGCTTTGGCGCAGCTATGGCCTCGAGCAGTTTCGACACATCCTGCCTGTCCTGACGCTCCCGGCAGCGTGAAATCGCCCTCGTCAGGGCCTCAAGACTGATGGGTTTCAGGAGATAATCTATGCTGCCGGCCTCGAAGGCCTTGATTGCATAGGTATCGTATGCGGTGGTCATGATGATTTTGGAGCGGAATTCGACCTGACGGAAAATCTCGAAGCAGTCTCCGTCCGTCAGTTCCACGTCCATGAAGACAATATCGGGTGCGGGATTGGCCTTGAGCCACTCCACCGTGGACCTCACTGATTCCGTGATGCCAGTTACCTGCACATCGCCAAAGTTTTCCGTAATCGTCCTGGCCAGCCTGGCACTCGCCATGGGTTCGTCTTCCACTATCAGGGCTTTCATAATTCCAACAGTTTACAATAAAGGCAGAATGACGGTATATCTGTCCTCGGTCCAGTCAATTGCTATCTGCTTGCCGGCGAGGTTCATGTATCTCTGCATAAGATATTTCTGCCCCAGACCGCTGGAGCGTACCGGGGTCATGCGGGGTATCAGATTGTTAGTCACGACTATGCTGTCCTCCGTGGTATATATCCGGATTTTCAAGGGCTTCTCCGGAGTCACGGCATTGTGTTTCGTAGCGTTCTCCACCAGAAACTGGACCCCGCAGGGCACCACCTTGCGGCTCAGGACCTCCTCCGGTATATCCACTTCGAGCTCGACGCCCCTGGTGTAGCGCACCCGGATGAGGTCCATATACAGCGAAACGAATCTCATCTCGTCCCTCAGGGTCACGAGTACCTCCCCGTCGTTGCGCAGCATATAGCGGTAGATGTCCGCCAGTTTGTGGGTGAATTCGCTCGCTTCATTCATGGAACCTCCCTGTATTATGCAGTCGAGAATATTCAGGGAGTTGAACAGGAAATGCGGATTTACCTGCTGCTTCAGGTTGAGATAGCGGTATTCGGAAAGATTGGCTTCCGCCGCAGCCTTCTCCGCCCTGTCATGGAAGCGTAAGGCATATTCGACCACGAGCACTATGGTCAGACAGCTGAACACGTAGGTCAGGGCCATTTCAAGCCGGAATTTTGTCGAGGACAGCACGTCGTGGGTAGCGAGGGAAATCACCAGGCGAAGTATGATAGTCAGCACGAAGGCCAGCAGGATGATTCTGAACCCCCGGGAAGAATAGGACGCGGCGGTTTTGGGCGTAGCGAAGCGGTCCACGAACAGGCCCATGATTTCGGTGCATATCAGCGTGGCGAGCGGATGAACCACCTCTGCCGGAAGGGAAACCAGGCCGAAGAGCAGGGCCACTCCCTCGCCGAGAAGGAAACCGACCACATTCGCCACCAACAGGGCCACCGACATATACAAGGCTGCGGTACCTCGCCGGTAGCATATCAGCGCCACCATAAGCATGGTCAGCAGGGTGAGCAGGAGGTCATCGCCAATCCCCGCCGCACGGCAGCAGAAAGAGACTGCAGCGTGCAGTAAAGCGAAGACCTGTATAATCCAAAAGTTTTTCAAGATTCTTGAAGTTTAACCGAACTTAATAATTTTTCTTTAAAACTCAACCGTTCATCCTTAAAAAATTACCGTTCTTCCGAATTTCTCTCCTAAAACGCAAAAATAGACTTTAATTTGTCTTCACCACTTATAAAGATAGCACTATCGTATGCAAAATAGGAAATTAACTTTTTGGCAGATGTGGAACCTGAGTTTCGGGTTTTTCGGAGTACAGATAGCCTACGCTCTGCAGAGCGCAAACATAAGCAGGATATTCGCAACCTTAGGCGCAGACCCGCATCAGCTGAGTTTTTTCTGGATACTTCCTCCTCTCATGGGAATGATAGTGCAGCCGCTCATAGGCAATTGGTCCGACAGGACATGGTGCCGCATGGGCCGCCGCAAACCCTACCTTCTGGCCGGAGCGATAGTGGCCGTGCTCGTGATGATTCTGCTGCCCAACTCGGGAAGCCTGGATTTCAGCTCGCGCCTCCTGCTCGGGCTCAACGGCGCCATGTGGTTCGGCCTGTTCTCCCTGATGCTGCTCGATACCTCTATCAACGTGGCCATGCAGCCCTTCAAGATGATGGTGGGCGACATGGTAGGCACGGAACAGAAGGCCCAGGCGTACTCCATACAATCGCTGCTCTGCAATGCCGGCAGTCTCGTGGGCTATCTTTTCCCCATTTTCTTCACCTGGATAGGCATTGCCAACACGGCTCCCCGCGGGGAAATCCCCCCTTCCGTAATCTGGAGCTTCTACTGCGGAGCCGCCATACTCATAATTTGTGTACTATACACCTTCCTGAAAGTCAAGGAGATGCCCCCTGCTGAATACGCAGAGTTCCACGGACTTGAGTACCATGCGGACGAGGACACCAAAGGAAAGGGCCATGATAAGAAGCAGGCCGGAGAGCCCGGTCTGTTCAAGTTATTGTTGCGCGCCCCGCGCAATTTCTGGACGGTAGGACTTGTCCAGTTCTTCTGCTGGGCCGCATTCATGTATATGTGGACATACACCAACGGAGCCGTCGCACTGAACTGCTGGGGGACCTCTGACCCCGCTTCCGAAGGCTATCAGGCGGCCGGAAACTGGGTAGGCGTGGTATTCGCAGCCCAGGCTGTAGGCTCCATACTCTGGTCCATGGTCATTCCCCGCTTCAAGTCCCTCAAGACCGCCTACCACGTCAGCCTGCTCATAGGAGCGGCCGGGTTCATCTCCATAGCATTCATCCACAACCAATATCTGCTGTTCGGCTCATACTTCCTCATAGGAACGGCCTGGGCGGCAATGCTTGCGCTGCCTTTCACCCTTCTGACCAATTCTCTGTCGGGAGACCACATGGGCAGCTATCTCGGACTTTTCAACTGCACCATCTGCCTTCCGCAGATTATTGCAGCAGCATTGGGAGGTGTCGTACTCAATCTCGTCGGAGGCGTACAGGCGAACATGCTGGTGATAGCCGGAGTGCTCCTTATATGCGGCAACTTTGCCGTCGTACTTGTCAAAGAGAAGAAACAAACGTCTTTATAATCGTCTAACCATTTCGACATGAAAAGAATCCTAACTCTACTAACAGGACTCGCGCTTTTTGCCGCGATGCCTGCCACCGTGTTCGCACAAGGCGGATACGAAGTCAAGGGTGTGGTTGTCGATGAACTCGGACCCGTGGTCGGAGCCTCCGTTATGGAGCTTGGCACCCAGACCGGAACGATGACCGATCTCGACGGTAACTACACGCTTGTGGTATCTTCAGCCGAAGCCACTGTGGGAGTGAGCTGTATCGGCTATGCAACCCAAAGCTTCAAGGCCTCAGAGATGCCCTCCCGCGTTTTCCTCACCGAAGACACGGAATTCATCGATGAGGCAGTGGTCATCGGTTACGGTACCGTAAGGAAAAGCGACATGACCGGTTCAGTGTCAACCGTAAGGGCTGACCATCTGAACAAGGGTATCGCAACCTCACCTTCCGACCTGCTCCAGGGCAAGTCTGCCGGTGTAGTTGTAACTGCCGGTGACGGACAGCCCGGTTCAAGCGCTACCATACGTATCCGCGGCGGCTCCTCTCTCCAGGCCAACAATGACCCTCTCGTGGTTATCGACGGGCTGCCCCTCTCCGAGGTAGGCCTAAGCGGAGTATCCGACGCCCTCTCGTCAATCAACCCCAACGACATCGAGTCTTTCTCTATCCTCAAGGACGCATCCGCAACCGCAATCTACGGTTCACGTGCATCCAACGGTGTAATCTTGATTACCACCAAGAAGGGAGCAAAGGGCCAGAAGGGTGTTCATGTAAGCGCAGACTTCACCACTTCCGTCTCTCAGAACACGAAGTATGTTGACGTGCTTTCAGGAAATGAAATGCGTGATCTCGTAGCCAACCTCTACGGCATTGACAGCGCAGCTTATGCAGCTCTCGGAGATGCCAACACCGATTGGCAGAAGGAAATCTTCCAGCTCGGCTGGAGCGTGGACGGCAACGTGGCAATCTCCGGCAACATCGCGGCTAAGAACCCCAATACCTTCCAGATGCCTTACCGCGTATCTATCGGCGCATACCGCCAGGACGGTACCCTCAAGACTTCTGAATTCGAGCGTCAGACCCTCAGCGTCAACCTGAGCCCGACACTCTTTGACAATCACCTGACCATCAACCTGAGTGGTAAGGGCATGAATATGTACAACCGCTTTGCCAATCAGGATGCAATAGGCGGAGCCGTTCGCTACGATCCTACCCAGAGCGTTTACGATGAGAACGGTCTCAACGGATACTACTGGTGGAACTACGGACTCGGAACAACAACAATCGAGAACGCCAACACCATGGCAGGACTGAACCCCGTGGCCCTGTTGTACAGCACCAAGGACGTTTCCAACGCGCAGCGTTTCATCGGCAATGCCCAGTTTAACTACAAGATTCACGGATTCGAAGACCTGACCCTCAACCTCAACCTCGGTCTGGACGTTTCCTCATCCGACGGTACCGTTACCAGGGATCAGGGCAGCGAGCAGTCACTCCATGACACCCAGCAGCAGGGTTCAGGTTCAATCAACACCTACAACCAGCTCAAGCGTGACCAGACCCTCGAGTTCTACCTCAACTACGACAAGACTCTCGGAAAGCACAACATCAACGCAATGGCAGGTTACTCTTGGCAGCACTACTACTACGAGACCTTCAGCGAGACCCACAAGGCTGACGGAACCTCCGAGACAGATGCCTCCTACTACCTGTCAAACCCTTACACCTTCAAGACAGAATACTATCTCGTATCATTCTACGGACGTATCAACTACTCTTGGGACAGCAGGTTCAACTTCACTGCTACTCTGCGTAATGACGGAACTTCTCGCTTCTCGAACAACAAGTGGGGACTCTTCCCTTCAGTGGCAGCAAGCTACAACTTCGCAAAGGAAGGCTTCGTACGCAACAGTTCATGGCTCTCAGGCCTGAAGCTCCGTCTCTCCTGGGGACAGACCGGACAGCAGGACATCCAGCAGGGAAACTACCCTACTCTGGCCACCTACACCTACAACACCAACCAGAGTATGTACTACTTCGGGAATGAGGTCATCACGCCTATCACTCCCAACGGATACAACGCCGACCTCAAGTGGGAAACCACTACCACCTACAATGTAGGTCTCGACTTCGGCTTCCTCAAGGACAGGCTGACCTTCAGTGTTGATGCCTACAAGAGGGACACCAAGGACCTCATCAACTACACTCCCGTGGCAGCAGGCGCCAACCTGACCAACTACCTCACCGCCAACATCGGTGACCTCACGAGCAAGGGTGTTGAATTCGAACTCAACGCAATTCCCATCGAGACCCGTGACTGGAGCTGGACCATAGGATTCAACGCTGCCTATAACAAGACTATCGTTACCCGTCTGACCACCGACGACGAGCGCGAGGACTACTACGGAGTGGAGACCGGCGGAATTTCCGGAGGTGTCGGCAATACCATCCAGGTACACCAGACCGGATACGCTCCTTACTCATTCTTCGTTTACCAGCAGGTTTATGATGCCGACGGCAACCCTATTGAGGGCGCATACGTAGACCGCAACGGTGACGGAGTCATTGACACCGACGATATGTACTGCTACAAGAAGGCTGCTCCCGACTGGACTTTCGGTTTCAACACGAACCTCTCCTACAGGCAGTGGACTCTGGCAATCAGCGCACACTCCAGCGTGGGCAACTACGTCTACAACAACGTATCTTC